>CAZKNW010000303.1:0-5325 GCA_964554035.1 uncultured Verrucomicrobiota bacterium | reverse complement strand
CGCTTGGCCATTGGATGTTCCTGATTGCCGTTCGTTGCCGGCTAAGCAGGAAAATAGGCCAGTTATCGATACAAAATCAATACAATACTTTTCGTTTAAACCGTAAGGTGTTTATAATAAACAACTTAACTGGTGGAGGCGGCGGGAGTTGAACCCGCGTCCCATGAAAAATTTGCTGCAAATGACTACATGCTTAGTCAGACGGTATTTGTCAGCAGAACGATAATGGCCTGACGCAAGTCGTTCCGCTTAGTTCGCAGAAAGGTTTCGGTCTTGGGCGCGCGATCTCCGCTTTCAACCTAACCTGCTGTCAGCGCCCGGATCCGTCTAGCAGGTGTTGACGGTCGGACGTCGCAGTCAATTTATGCTGCGAGGGCTAATTCTTCGTTAGCGTTTATTTTTTGGTTCGATGATTTACGAGGCCAACGAACCATCCTCGGCATGCCACTCACAACGCATCATCCAGGTCGATACCAGTACGCCCCCGGCCGAAGCGGGAATCCGGCGGTCACCGGTTTCCGTGTGGACGTTCATTATATGCTGTGAAACTCCCCTCCGGTCAAGGGATGTTGATGGAAGGAAACGGGTCCTGCCCTCGGGCTTTGGTGGATGGATCTCTGTGGTGCTGAGGGGCCTTTGGCTGCCAAATGCTTGACAGGAGACGACAGGAGACCGGTTTTTTGTTGCCCAATCCTCGTGGCCTGTGGTCTATGGGATTCATGGGGGAGGTAGGTCATTCACGATTTGGGTCCGCGACCCGTGATCGAACCGTGAGGTTGATGCGCTCGGGTGAAGGGGTATTTGATCGGTTCCTGCTGATGGAGGTTCTCGGTGTGGGCGGCATGGGTGAGGTCTGGCGGGCGAAGGACCTTCTCCTGGGGGAAGAGGTGGCCTTGAAGATCCTGTGCCGGGAGATGCGACATGACCAAACGGCCACGGAGGACCTGAAGGAGGAGACGCGTTGTTCGCGGCTTATGACCCACCCCAATGTGGTTCGGATCCATGATTTCCACCAGAAGGGGGAACTGGCCG
Organism: uncultured Verrucomicrobiota bacterium; assembly: GCA_964554035.1. Lineage (GTDB taxonomy): Bacteria > Verrucomicrobiota > Verrucomicrobiia > Limisphaerales > CAZKNW01 > CAZKNW01. Next base: position 4,293 of record CAZKNW010000303.1, on the reverse strand, counting down.
GCATCTCGATGGAACTGGTCAGGGGTAAACCCATCAGTGAGCTCGGAGCCGAGCGGGCCAGCGGTTGCCTCGAGGTGGCGGATGTGCGTGGCTGGATCGGTGAATTGTGTGGAGTCATGCGCTTTGCCCATGAGGAGGTGATGCTGGTTCACCGGGACCTGAAACCGTCCAACCTCCTGCTGAACCCATCGGGAACGCTCAAGGTTGCGGACTTCGGGATTGCGATGAATCTCAGGACGGAGGAAAGACTGAGGAACGGCGGCACGCTCAGCTACATGAGTCCGCAGCAGTTGATGGGTCAACGTCCGTGTCCCAGTGACGACGTCTATTCCCTTGGAGCCACCCTGTATGAGCTGCTCTCGGGTAAGCCGCCGTTTCATCCTGAGGAGGATCTGGTCCTGCGGATTCAGGAGGACATCCCGCCTCCGGTCAGGGAGCGCCGTGCGCAGCTCGGGGTGAAGGGCGATCCGATCCCTGCCAACTGGGAAAGGGCCATTGCGGCCTGCCTGGAAAAGGATCCGAGAAGGCGTCCATCCTCCGTGCGGGAGCTTGAGGAACTTCTTGGGGTTCGGGATACGGAAGCCGATGGCGATGTTCAGGTGGGGACCAGCCTGGCGGGCGGAAGCAGGCGCGGTTTCGTGACGTCTATTTGTGTTGGAATGGCGTCCCTGATGATGTTGATGCTCCTCACCTTGGAATGGAGGTCTGGTGGTAGGTTGGACGTCCCTGAGGCAAGCAGTTCATTGCCCACACCTGCCGGAGAGTTACAGGCAGCGGTCGTGTCGCCCGGGTTGGCAGGTGTTTCCCGGTTTGGGGACCTGCGCGGTGCTCCGAATGGGTTTGTCATCATCTCGATCCCGGGAATCGAGGGTACCTTCACGCTGGTGGAGACCTCAGCCTTGGCAGGAGATCTCCTGAATCGGGATGAGCCGCTGTTCCTGACAGGGGGGCAGGGTGATGTCGGGATGGTGGATGCGGCGGAAGAGTGATCGAAACCGGATCCTCCCATTTTCGGCTGGTCTTTGCGGGGCCACGATGGATTCACTGGGCACGTGGCTCACCGGCTCGGAAAGGTTGCCATCAGGGTGATGCTGGGACCCAACCTTGTGGGGTTGGATGCGCCAGTGGTGGCGGTGGTGTGGATGAAGGTGTTTGGCAGGCTGGCGGATGTGGAGGTATCGGACCGGGCGACCTGGCTGCTTTTCCTGGCGGTATGGCTGATCTACAGCATGGACCGCTGGTTGGATGCCTCACGCAGGGCCTTTTACGAAACGGAGCGCCATCAGATCCATGAGGGATTTCCGCGCTCGATCCAGCTGGCCTACGGGCTGGTTTTGCTTCTGCTTTTCAAGGATGCGGTGATCGGTCTCAATGCCCGGGCATGGATTGCGGGCGTGATGCTGGTCTTCATGACGGCAGGGTATTTCTTCTGTGTGCATTGGCAGGGGGAGCGCTTTCCCCGCAGCCTGCCGAAGGAGCTCTGGGTGGGGATGGTCTTTGCGGCGGGTTGTGCCCTCGTGCCCTGGTCCTTGGGGAAGGGTCTCGAGTGCTGGATCTGGATCGTGCCGCTACTCGGTTGGGTCTGCTTCCTCAACTGCGCGGCCATCACCCGCTGGGAGAACCTCAGGATGGATCGTGAGCGCCCGGGTTCCCTGCTCAACACCTGGCCGGTCTTTCTTGCCCGGCTCGCGTGGATCTGTGGGATCACATCCGCCGTGTGTATCGCGCTGCTGCTCTTCCTTCCCGCTCAGAGGCTGGCCCTGGTCTCGTTGGCGGTTTCAGGGGTGCTGCTGGGAATGATGGATGTCTTCAGGGAGTCGATGGACCGCCGGTTGCTGCGTGTCCTTGCGGATGTGGCCCTGCTGACTCCCTTGCTTTTCGTCTTCTTTGGTTGAACCTGTCGGCGGATTGGTTTGAACTCGGTCCGTTGTCCTTCAACAGATTCAATTGCATTCAAAATGAGCGAAACTTCCTTTGACCTGATCGTGGTTGGTGCCGGACCTGGTGGCTATGTGGCGGCAATTCGTGCGGCCCAACTGGGGCTCAAGGTGGCCTGCATCGAGAAGGAGTCCAAACTGGGCGGCACCTGTCTGCGGGTGGGCTGCATTCCCAGCAAGGCCCTGCTGGAAAGCAGTCAGCGCTTTCATGATGCAGGTCATGTGCTCGCTGAGCATGGCGTCAAGGTGGGCGCCCCGGAGCTGGACCTGGGCACGATGATGAAGCGGAAGGACAAGGTCGTCTCCACCCTCGCCCAAGGCATCAAGGGTCTCCTCAAGAAGAACAAGATCGCCCACTTCGAGGGCCACGCCACCCTGAAGGGCAAGGGCGCCGTGGAAGTGGAAAGCATCAAGGGCACGGAGAAGCTCAAGGCCGACAAGATCCTCATCGCCACAGGCAGCCACTCCGCTCCGCTCCGCGGGGTCGAGGTGGATGGTGACGCGATCGGCACCAGCACCGAGGCACTGGCCTATGGCGACGTGCCCAAGAAGCTGGTCGTCATTGGCGCCGGCTACATCGGGCTGGAACTGGGCAGTGTCTGGAAGCGCCTGGGCTCCGAGGTCATCGTGCTGGAGTACCTGGATCGCATCCTCCCGGGCATGGACAGCGAGATCGCGACCGAGGCAAAGAAGATCCTCGAAGGGCAGGGACTGGAGTTCCGTCTTGGCGTCAAGGTCACCTCCGCCAAGCGGAAGGGGAAGGGCTGCATCGTGGAGGCCGAAGGCACCGACCCCATCGAGTGTGACAAGGTTCTCCTTTCCGTGGGCCGCATCCCCAATACCGACAACCTTGGGCTGGATGCCGCAGGCGTGGAGACGGATGAGCGTGGCCGCATCAAGGTGGATGATCATTTCAAGACCTCGGCCGATGGAGTTTATGCGATTGGTGACGTGATTCCCGGTCCCATGCTGGCACACAAGGCCGAGGAGGAAGGTGTCGCCTGTGCCGAGATGATGGTGAAGGGGTACGGGCACATCGACTACAACACCATTCCCGGCATTGCCTACACCCATCCTGAGATCGGGACGGTCGGCAAGAACGAGGAACAGTTGAAGGAGGCCAAGGTGGCCTACAGGAAGGGTGTCTTTCACTTCCGCGCCAATGGGCGTGCCCATGCGCTGGGTGAGCCGGTCGGTCGCGTGAAGATCCTTGCGGATGAAAAGACGGATCGGGTTCTTGGCGTCCACATCATCGGCCCCCATGCCGGCGACCTGGTGAATGAGGCGGCCATGGCCATGAGCTACGGTGCGAGTGCGGAGGACATTGCACGAACCTGTCAGGCCCATCCAACCCTTGCGGAAGCCATGAAGGAAGCCGCCATGGGAGTCGACGGCCGGATGATCCATTCCTGACTTCCGTCAGGAACCGGATTTTTCCATCAACTCGTAGTGGAACAGGGCGGCCACGACGAGGGAGTGGCGGATTTCGCCCTTGGAGACCATCTCGTAGACCTTCTCCTTGGGGAGGGACAGGGGCCTCAGGTCTTCTCCGGGATCCAGTTCCAGCGCGTGCTTCTTTTCGCAGTTCTCGATCAACACGGTATAGGTCGTGTTGTTCATGATGGCCGGGTTTGAGAAGACCTGGCCGATGACCCGGGCGTTGGTGCCTTCATAGCCGGATTCCTCACGCAGTTCCCGGATGGCGGTATGCACGGGGTCGGTATCCTCCGGGTCCATGACGCCGCCGGGGATCTCGGTCTCCACGGTGGCGGAGCCATGGCGGTACTGCTGGACCATGACGAATTCGCCTTCCGTGGTAAGGGCGACGATGTTCACCCAGTTCACACATTCCACCACGATGAACTCCATTTCGTGGTCGTTCCTCGGGGAGACCTTGTGGTCGGCCCGGAGCTTGAAGATCCTGAAGTCTCCGATCTCGCGGGTGCCCTTGATGGGCCATGGTTGGATGTCACTCATCGTGGAATGCGAAAAGCCTACTTGAGGCCGAACTGCTTCTCGAGTTTCTGTGCCTTCTTCGAAAGTTCCGGCAGCCGGTGAAGGGCGACCAGGATCCGTTTCATCTGCTTGTCGGGGCAGGCGGGAGAACCGAACCAGGTCTCGCCATCGGGAATGTTGTGCATGACGCCCGACTGTGCGGCGACCGTCACCTGGTTGCCGATCTTCAGGTGACCTGCGATGCCGACCTGTCCGGCCAGGGTGGTGTGGTGACCCAGCTGGGTGGAACCGGCCACGCCGGCCTGCGAAACGATGATGCAGCCCGGGCCCACCTCGACGTTGTGGGCGATCTGCACGAGGTTGTCGATCTTGGAGCCGGCTCCGATGAGGGTCGGTCCAA
>CAZKNW010000302.1:0-5338 GCA_964554035.1 uncultured Verrucomicrobiota bacterium | reverse complement strand
TCGCGAGAAAGTTTTTGGCATATTAACTTCTTGGCCAGCCCCGGGTATTGCTCCACTGGCTCTGAGCGCGTCTTCTTCCTCCCGGCCCAATCTCTTCTTCAACGCCAATGGCGAGTTGTCCATGTATACTCCGACGCTGTCCGATGGGGATTCGGACGGCAACAACAACCGGGCCATCCTCTACTTTGGGGAAGACGGCCTCGAGATTGTGGTCCGTTCAGGCGTGGAAACCATCACGGTCGTGGATTCGAGGGCGGGGCCTGTCGAGTGGACCATGGGAAGTTTCGACGCCTTTGGATCGAATGGAAAGGAGGCCGTGATCCGTGCCGGCCTTCGCAAACCGGACAACGTCTCCATCTTTGACCTTTCGAGCAATAATCCCGGATCGGGAGGCAGTGTGTGGCATGTGGATCCGTTGGGAGCGGAAGCGGTCACCTACAATCCCAAGGAACTGCCGCTGTCACCGGGGTGGGAAATGGATTCCAGTGGACTCAAGGTCGCGATGAATGACGTGGGTGACTATGTCTTTCTTGCCAATGGTTCCGGACCCGACCTGAATGGGGATCTTCAGCCTGACCGTTATTCGAAGGGAATCTACCGATCGCGGGGCGGAAAGATGGAGGTGGTCCTCAGGGAGAGCCGAACGGTGGCTTCATCGTTGAAGCTCGATGTGGATGAACTGGTCATGAACAATCATGGCCGGATAGCCTTCCATGGGGTGATGCCTCCCAACAATGACTCTGCGATCTGGGTGGAGAATGCCGACGGCAGGAGTTTTCGCCGGGTGGCCAAAGTGGGTGACATTGCCCTCCAAGGCGGGGGAGTCGCCTTCTCTGAGTTTCATGGCTTTCACCTGTCCGATGAAGGTTTGTTGACGGTTTGGGCCGTGACCTCCGACGGCAGGGACGGTGTCTGGATGGAGTCCAAACAGGGGATTACCTATGCCTTGTGGAAGGTGGTGATGGAGGGCGATGATGCTCCCGACGACAATGGAACACCGGCGGTCTTCTCTAAACTGTGGCAGGCTATCCCGAACAATTCAGGGCAACTCCTGTTCAGCGCCAGCAGGGAAGAGAAGGGCGATGGAAGCTACATAGGCAGGTCCTTCTGGATCGGGAGTTTTCATCCTATCTTTGACGAACCTGTCTTTGAGCGGGTCTTTGGTGAATCGGACCGGGTGGAGGTTGCTCAGGATCTCATGCCTTCGGTCAGTTATCACACGGATATCTCATTTTCCCTCGATCCTTTTCAGAACAACTCGCATCTGATCGGCTCCGGCACGCCCTTCAATGATGATGGGCAGGTTTTGGTTGGGTTCAGTGGGAACCAGTTTTCCCCCGTCTATACCCAGGTCCGTGCCTTGGGTGTGGTGACTCCAGGAGGATTCCTTGTGAACTCGCTTGGAGACGCGCCTGACATCAATCCGGGCGATGGCATTGCCGACACCGGAGGTCCGATGGTGGAAGGGCGGCCCGAGTGCACCTTGCGTGCGGCCATCATGGAGGCCAACGCCCAAGGAGGTGTGAGAAGGATCTCCTTCGACGTTCCTGCGGATCAGGCGGTGGATGGACACATGGTGATCCGTCCGATGTCTCCGATGCCGGATCTCGAGACTCCCATGCTGATTGATGCGACGACCATGGAGAGACGTTCTTTCGACAACGTCATCGTCAGCGAGTGGGCCGAGTTGGATGGGACGATGGCGGGAGCCGGTGTGTCCGGGCTGAAGGCGACCGTTTCCGGATGTTCCATCAAGGGGCTTGGGGTTCATCACTTTGATGGACACGGCATTGAATCACTCGGAGATCAACTAAAACTTCAGCAGTGTTATATACGGAACAATTCGGGTGATGGCATCCGGGCTGTCGGTTTGGAGATCGATGGCGGCTTCTGGGGTGCTTCGAGGGTAACTGAAAATGTAGGAGACGGCATTCACCTGACGGGAGACCTCGTGATGGAATCCGTCATCGTGGATTTCAACAGTGGTTGGGGTGTGGTGATTGGTGGGATGAACGCCAACTTCAATCAACGGCCGGAGATTACGTCTCATGTCTTCTACAACGGGATGGGTGGCATTCGAATGGAGGCGGCGGAAGGGTTCATGGATGTCCAGAATCTCAAGGTGGAAGGTAACGGGATGCATGCGGCGGATCGACAGGGTCATGGGATCCATGCACCGAGAATCGATATTCATGGCGTCAACGTTGAGGCCTCCAAGAACCATGGCATTGGGATCTTTTGTGCTTTGGCCGACTTTGATTTTGGTCTGCTGCACCTGGATGAAAACAAGGGGCACGGCCTGGTGGCAAACGGGGATGTCTACACGGATGCCGTTCATGCGGAATTCAACGAAGGCTGGGCCATGGTCTGCCAGGGGGATGTCCTCCACATGAACGAGAACGGAGCCAACGCCAGTAGTTACATCAAGCACAACCACCAAGGTGGCATCCGGTTCCGGGGAGGCGATGCCGTCATCCAGCGGGTCAACCTCGAGAACAATGGAACCATGGCATCCGGACCGACGCAGGGCCATGGTCTCTATGCTCCGAATGCCTCCGTATATCTTTTTGCCTCCTCTGCAATGGATCAGTCGGGTCATGGGTTCCTCTGCAGGTCAGCCGATGTTGTTGGGATCACCGATATATTTCGGAACGGATTGGATGGTCTCCATGTGTTCGAAGACCTCGAGATCGACAAGATAAGGAGTGAACAAAATGAAGGTTGGGGTATCTGGTGTGGCGGCAATTCCTTCATGGTGAATGTGATGGAGTTTGGTGATACATCCTACGTGGCTCAGAACAAGAAGGGTGGTATCTATTTTGCAGGATCAGAGGCCTATTTATCCCGGGTTTCCATCAAGGAGAATGGAATCACCTCGGGGGGGCGGGCATGGAGGCCCCGGGAGCAAGTCTCGGTCTCTTCGATGTGGATTGCTCGACGAACCACGGACACGGTTTGGTCGCTGGTTCGATTTATGACGGATACTCCGTTCGCTTTTCCAATAACGGGGGCTATGGAGCCGTGATCTGTCCCGGGCCGGTGGAGCTCAATGGAGGGCAGGTTTCAGGAAATGGATTGGGTGGCATCAAGCTTTGTGACCGTGATGGTGAGGAGGCTCCGCAATCCAGCATCACCGGGACGGACATCAGCGGCAACATGGGCGACGGCATCGACTTCGGTGGGGCGGGCCCTCTGATGATCGATCAATCCAGCCTCACGGGGAACTCTGGCTTGAATGTCTCCCATCGGAACGATGGAGACATGGATCTTTCGACGGTTGTGGCCCAGAACAACTGGTGGGGAGATTCGGGTGGGGCAGGTGCCACCGTCAGTGGTGGAGTGGATGCCGGCAGCTTTCTGGAGGAAGAGCCGGGCTTCAAGCTCATGGGGCCAACGGGTGGCGTCGTGGCGGGACCTGGTGCGACGAAGAGGGTGAGCATGTGGCTCTTCCAGCCAGGGCATACGGGTTCCCAGATGGTGGATGTTTCCGCGACCTATTCACTCGACTGGATCCAGACCGTACTGCCCCTACAGGTCGAAATGATCAACGGCGTGGCGGCCTTTCAGATCGAAGTAGCCGTGCCGGAGGATGCGACTGCAGGCATGGCCAGCGAGATCATGGTGACCGCCACCTTCGCGGATGATCCCGGAGTGGTGGACACCTTTACCTTCATCGTGACGGCCTATACCCAGATCCTGACGCGCCTGGTTCTCAATCCCCTCCAACCTGGTGGACTTCCAGGGCAGCAGATCCAGTTCAGTGCCTTTGCCTTCGATCAATATGACCGCCTGATGCTGGTCCCCTTCATCTGGAGTGCGACCGGAGCGGCCATTACGGACAAGGGCCTGATGACGGCTCCGGATTCCCCGGGATCCGTCACCGTCAAGGTCTGGGACTCGAACTACCAGATGAACCAGACCACCACGGTGGAGATCAGCGGGGACTCCAGACCCGAACTGGTTTTGGACAAGGAGCGCATGGCGGCTGGGAGGATCGCATTCTGCTTCGAAGGTGCTCCGGGGACCTATGACATTGAGGGATCGAGAGACCTGGTGACCTGGTATCGCATCCTGCGCAAGTACAACTCGAATGGGCAGGTCGAGTTCGAGGACGATACAGGGGAGTTCGATGAGGGAGAGCTGGAGTTCTACCGGGTCAGTCCCTCCTATTCCCTCGAGGTGATCCCTGTCGGTCAGGAAGCCAGTGACGACGATGGCTCTTTCTACATCCAGTTTGATTGAGCGATCCTTTCGAAACCTGAAAGAAGGTTGTTTCCAACACGAATGCTTCTCATGTGTGTGCCGTGGACATCCGGGGGGCTGTTCGGGCACACTGTTCCGAGATGATGAAGGCGATCATTCGATGTCTGTTGAAATGGCTCTTCCGGTTTCGTGCCGAAGGGCTTGAGGCCCTTTCCACTCCGGGTCCTGTCCTGTTGGTCCCCAATCATGTGTCGTGGATCGACTGGTTGTTCATCGGTGCCGTTCTTGAGGAGGACTGGCGCTTCGTCGTCTCTGAGACCGTGGCGGAGAAGAGCTGGTTCCACCGCAAGGTGATGAAGAACAGCCGGACCTTTCCGATCGATACCAACTCCCCCTATTCGCTCCGCAAGATGTCGGAGTATCTTTCTGGAGGAGGGCGGCTTGTGCTCTTTGCGGAGGGGCGTATCTCCGACACGGGCGAACTGATGAGACTCTTCGATGGAGTTGGCTTCCTGATGCTGCGCAACAAGGCCAAGGTCATCACGGCTTACTTGCGCGGTGCCAACCGCCTTGAGTTGTCCCGCAATCCCGGCTGGAGGAACTGGTTCCACCCGGTCAGTCTGCATGTGGGTAAGGCTCTCACCGGACCGGAGTATGAAGGGCTTTCCATGACCCGGGCCCGCGCAAGGATCACGGAATGGCTCCGAGATCGGATGATCGAACAGCAGTTTGGCATCGAGATGAAGTTGGGGCCCAAGACCATCCTGGATGGTGTCATGGAAACAGCCCTGATCCGGCCCAAGGATATTGCACTGGAGGATATCGAACGAAAGCCACTTACCTATCGCAGGGTGATGATTGGAGCCGAGGTGCTGGCTGGAAAGCTGGAGGAGATGCTCGACCCGGATGCGGAAAGGGTCGGTGTGTTGATGCCAAACGTGAATGCAACCCCGGTGCTCCTGATGTCGCTGTGGGCGCTTGGGCGAACACCCGCCATGTTGAACTTCTCCACGGGCCCCCAGGTCATGCTTCAGTGTTCCGAGCTGGCCGGATTGAAGCAGATCATCACCTCCAAGGTCTTCGTCGAGAAGGCCAAGCTCGAGGCACGCCGCAAGGGGCACAGCGTCCGTGAGAC
>CAZKNW010000301.1:0-5363 GCA_964554035.1 uncultured Verrucomicrobiota bacterium | reverse complement strand
AAGGAAAACACCGATCCATGATCATGAAACGAGCCACCCTCCTTGCAGCACTGCTCTCACTCACCTTTTCCATCCAGGCGGATGACTGGCTTCAGTTCCGTGGTCCCGAGGGGACTGGGATCTCCGCCGATGACAGTCTCCCAGCCAAGCTGAACCGCGAAAGCATTGCCTATGAGGTGAGCCTGCCGGGGCGGGGGCTTTCCAGCCCGATCGTCGTCGGTGACAAGCTTTTCCTGACCGCCTCAAGCGGTCCTGACCAGGAGCAACTTCACATTCTTTGCCTGAGCGTGAAGGATGGTAGCCTCATTTGGGAAAGACGCTTCTGGGCAACCGGCCGCACGATGACCCACCAGAAGACCTGTGTGGCGGCTCCCACACCGGCCAGTGATGGAAAGCGCATCTTTGCGCTCTATTCCTGCAATGACCTCTTCTGCCTCGACCTGGAGGGCAATCTCGTCTGGCTGCGTGGCCTGACCCAGGACTACCCCAATGCCAGCAACAGTCTCGGCATGTCCTCCTCCGTGGCGGTGGTCGATGGTACGGTTGTGGTGCAGATCGAGAATGACAGCCAGTCGCTGGCCTTGGGGATCGATGCCTTGAGCGGACTGAACCGCTGGATGCATGAGCGCCCCAAGGGTGCCAACTGGACCTCGCCGATGATCATGAAATACAAGGACGGTGCGGTCGCCCTCCTGCAGTCCAAGGACGGTGTCAACGCCGTGGACGTGAAGTCGGGTGAGGAGTCCTTCTACTACGCCGATGGCGCGGCGACCATTCCCTCGGGTGCCGTTTCATGCGGCGTGATCTTTGCAGTCTCCCGCGGCATCACCGCCATGAAACCCACCGGGGATGGCCGGGTGGAGCAGCTCTGGCGTTCCGGCATGTTCCGTCCGGGGACGGCCAGTCCGATCGTCATGGATGGTCGTATCTTCACGGTCAACAACGCCGGTGTCCTGAGCGTTGGCAGCGTCGAGGATGGCAAGCGCCTTTGGCAGCTCCGAATGAAGGGGCCTTTCAGTGCCTCACCGGTCTCCTCAGGAAAGCGGCTCTACTTTGTGAACGAGAAGGGGCTGGTCCAGGTGGTGGATACCTCCACGGGGGACGAGGAAGGCAAGATCCTGAGCTCACTGGACCTGAAGGACACCGTTCTCGGAACCCCGGCCGTGGCCGATGGAGCCCTGTTCATCCGGAGCGACAAGCGCCTCTGGCGGATCGACGGCTGATCCATGATTTGAAAAGCCCTGCGGTTCGGCTACCTTTTGCCCATGAGCGATGTTGCACAGACCACGGAAACCCCGGTGATCACACTTACGGCCGCCGCCGCCGAAGAGGTGGCGAACATGTCCAAGGGTGACCCTGCCAATGCCGGGAAACCCCTGCGCGTCTATGTGGAGCAGGGGGGCTGTTCCGGCATGCAGTATGGGATGACCTTTGACGAGGTGAGGGATGGCGACAAAGCCTACGAGTTCCACGGCGTTCAGGTGGTCATCGACAGCTTCAGCGCCGAGTATCTGAGCGGCACGGTTGTCGACTTCAAGGAAGACCTCAGTGACCACGGATTCAAGATTTCCAACCCCAACGCCAAGACCAGTTGCGGGTGCGGAAAGTCTTTCGAGGCCTAGGGGAATTGGAATACCTCTCACAGAGGCACGGAAAACACGGAGCGCGGACGCTTCTTTCGCGCCATTTTTCCTTCCGACAAATATCGTTCAGCCGGCTTCGTCCCGATTAATCCTTCTTGTCAGGATTCATTCCGTTGTTCTTCAACAACTTTCCAATTCCTGTTTGAAAAGGGGGCATTGCAAGATCCTGGGAAATCACCTGGTATATCCTGAGGAAGAGGTGGATCCCTATTCCAATCGTGATCCAAAGAGGGTCGAGATTGGATATTCCAACTCCGACGACAATTGCTGCTGGAAGAAAGCTCACGAAAGAGGAGTAGGTGAGATCCCACTTGCCGGCAGCCAGCACCTGGTAGATGAGTTTGAGTTCTTCTTCGGTCAATTCTTGTCTATCCATGATGGTTCTTCTCCTTTGATTTGACGTAGTCGTTAAGAGAGCGCTGATACGTCCTGTGCCAAGCGGAACTCCTTTCGAAACATTCAGGCAAAGTGCTTGCGCTTTGATCACCCCTTCGTGCTCTTCATGGTTTGTTCTTGTCTCCCTCTTCCTGTTTGCGTGTGAAGATGAACTTCATCCCCGGCATCTCCTTTCTCTTTTCGGTCCGGGTGTCGAGGAAGAGGACCTCAATGGTGAGCTTGTCGGGATTCCTAAGGTCCAGGACGTGGAGGAATTCCTTCTTCAGGCCCATCTTCTTCATGTAGGGATCCTCGTCCTTGCCCCATAGACTGATCCTGCCGTCTTTGGTCTTTTCATTGCCTTGTGAGGTGACGAAGTAGGTGCCGCTGTTGTCCATGGCGATGAGGATGTATTCCTCGTGACGGCGGTCGAAACCGATCTGGAAGGAGCCCTTGAATTCTGCGTTGCGACCGCGTGTGTGGTATCCAATCCAGAGAAAGCGGTTCTCAAGGGTCATGTAGCTGGTTCCGCCGCCGGCAGATGCGATACGGTCCCTGCCTCCCATCTGGATCTCCACAATCCAGTCGCCGGAGAACTTCGCGAGTTCTTCATGTTCCGGTCCGGGTTTGGTCTTCTCGAGAAGGGTCTTCATCTCCTCCTTGGAAGGACGACCGGGCTCGGCACCGGAAGCAGATGATACTGACAACAAGCAGAGGGAAATGAGACTGACGAATCGAAGCATCATGATGATGTATTGAAGGACTATTCCGCAGGCGCGAGGCGGATTTCGCGGATGGCGACGGATGGGCTCTTGAGGTTGTGGGTCAGTGTGATGGTGGCCTGTTCCAGGTTTCTGGGAAGGACGAGGTTTCCGAACTTGCGCTTGCGGAAGCGGTTCATGCCCCGTGTGTATTCGATCGCACCCTCAACCACTTCATCTCCCACCTTCAACCGGAAGGGATACCCCTCATATTCCTCGCCGACGCCTGCATCACAGAAGATGGCGTATTTGCCTGCGGGCAGGATCTTGGCCTGCCATTGGACCTGGTCGCTGGGGCCGATCCATCCCATGGCCGCCAGGGATTCATCAAAGGCGGCTGAATCACCGCTGACTCTGGCCCGGTCGGCGGTCAGGTGCAGGGAACCATCCTTGGAGGGTTCGATCTCCAGTCCCTGACCGAGGGTCTGGAGGAAACGGATCAGGTCGGCCATGGATTGATGGTCAAAGGCGGCTTCGAGTCCCTCGGGCATCAGGGAGAGACCGTTGCTGTTCAGGGAGGAGATCCCGCGGCGTTGAAGCTGGACCTGGCTGCCATCCACGGTGCCCAGCGTGATGGAGGTGCCTGTCTCCTGGAGCAGGACGCCGGTCAGTTCCTGTCCGTCCCGGGTCTGGACCTGGTATTGGATGTAGCGCTCATCGATCGCCTTGTTGGGATCGAGGATCGACGTCAGAAGGTGTTCTCCCGACTTGTTGGAAAGGGAGCTCAGATCAGGGCCAATGGGCTTGCCGAGATCGCCCACCTTGTGGCATGCGGCACAGGCTGCCGTGAACAGTTGCCGGCCCTTGGACGCATTTCCTTCCAGGGACAGGGAAGGTTGGAACGAGGCAACGATCTTGCCCCGGTCCGATTCGGATTCGCTGAGAAGCTCCTTGGCAAGGCTCCGAATGCCCTGATGGCTGCTGTGCTGCATCTTGGCGACCTGTGCCGCGGAAAGGGATCGAATGATGGAGGGCTCCTTCTTCATTCCTTCCAGAAGTTCAAGGGTCCACGAGCTGCGATTGAGAAGGGTGTCGAGAATCTGCCTTCTCAGGTTGGGAGAGTGACTGCTCCATTTGTCCAGTGCGATCCCGGTCAGGTTGCCTGAAGCCACCCTCGAGAGTTGTCTGAACGCGGCTTCCTGGATGGAGGGAGGAAGGGTGGGCTGGAGGAGAGACTTGAGCAACTGGATGTCTTCACCCCGACTGGCGGATTGTCTTCCCAGTAGTGAAATCGAGGCAAGTCGCCGGGCGGTTTCCGCCTTTGGGCTGGCTGCGGTTTGTGCAGCGGTTCCGAAGATGGGTGCAAGTCCTCCAACGGCGGTTTCAAGTGCGTCGGACTGGCTTCCCAGCTTGTCGAGGGACATGCCGGATTGAGCCAGCGCGTCGGTCAGCGAACGGAGCAGTTCGATGTTCTTCGCGGACGCGGTGGCTTCCACCAGGGGAGCCAGGAGATCGGGGCGCTTCTCACCGAGGAAGGTCCGTATGATCCCGTCCAGGGCGGCGGGGCTGGCACTGGAAAGGAGGGAGGGATTGGATCGTACCAGGTCGGCGCAGATCTCGATATGGGGAAGCAGGGAACTGAGGGCAGCTGCGATGAGGTATTCGTCGTGTGCCTGGAAAAGCATGGAAGACAGGTGACGCCCGCTTTCACGATCGTTGAACTGCCCAAGGGTGAGGGCCGCCTGGAGGCGTTCGGCCAGGTCTTCGGACTGGAGGGCCTTCCGGACCTTCGCCTTCAATTCTTCGGAGGAATCATCCTGATGGGCAATGAGACGCATGGCATGGATTCGGACATGGGAGTTCGGGGATTCCATGGAACTCAGGAGGGATGGGGAGTCCAGTTCTCCAAGGTGCTGCAGGAGGCTCATCGCGTGAAGGCGGGCCTGGTCGACGACTTCCCCCTGCCTGGCGCCCACGATTCGGCGCAATTCAGTGGGTGTCTTCCTCGAGGTATTCCAGTAGAGGAGCTGATGGGCCATCTCACGGGTCCATGCATTGTGAGAGCTTAGGGAATCAGCGAGTTCGCCAGGGTTGCTGCCGGTCAGGGACCTTGGATTGCGGTGGGCGATGTTCTTCCGGGTGATGCGGTAAATGCGTCCCTTGTCATGGCCGTCACGCAGTCGCAGGGTTCGTTGCCAATCCTCGGGGATCCACTGGGGGTGCTCGATGGCGACCCGATACATGTCGACGACGTAGAGGGCACCGTCGGGCCCCGTTCTCGTGTTGACCGGGCGTGACCAGTTGTCGGTGGAAGAGAAGAACTCGGACTGCAGTTCCTCGGGTGCCCTTACTCCTCGAAAGGAGACGCCTTCCTTCTTCAGGACCATGCGTGAAACCAGGTTGTGGACGGGCTCACAGATGAAGACGTTCTGACTGAATTCGGCCCCCCAGAGGATGTCCTTGTAAAGGGTCATGCCGCATGCGGAGGTGAATCGGTTGACCTTGTCGTAGTCGTTGAAGCGGCTGAGCGTCCGGCTGGTTGGATAGACGGGCCCGGCCACCGCGATTTCCGGAAGCGGATGCTTGGGATCGGGGTAACGGACGTGTGGGTTGCGCCGCTGGTCCTGATCCGCGAGGACAAAGT
>CAZKNW010000300.1:3513-5374 GCA_964554035.1 uncultured Verrucomicrobiota bacterium | reverse complement strand
CGGATCATCGACAAGGAGGATCACGCCACCCGGGTCAGGGTTGGGGAGGAGGGGCCTTTCCTGATGGTGCCTTTCGTGGAAGGAGATCCCGCCTCTGAAGTCATCCTGACGCTTCCGGCCTCTGACATCCTTCTGGCCCGGGAGGAGCCCAGGGCCATCTCCGCCCGCAACCGGATTCCGGGAAAGGTGGAGTCCGTTCGAAGCGTGGAGGGGCATCAGCTTGTCTCGGTCGATGTCGGTTCCAGTCGCCCCCTCGTGGCTGAGGTTACCGCGGATGCCGTCGCGGAATTGAACCTCAAGCCGGGCGAAGGCGTTTTCCTCCTCATCAAGTCCCGATCCATTCAAACCCAACTCTGATTCTGTCTGCTTCGAAACGATGATTCGAACCCAAGCCTTTTCTCGATCCCCTTTTTCATATCTGGCCCTCTTCATCCTTTTCCTGTCTTCGGGTCTTGGACTGTCAGATGAACACTGGAGGCTTTCCGAGGTGCTGGATCTGCCGGAATGGCTTCAGATCAGCGGGCAGTACCGGGTGCGCTATGAAGCAGCGGATGGGAGCTATCGTCCGGGACCTCAGGGCGAGGACCAGTTGATGGCCTTTCGGACAACCCTGAAGTTGAAGTTGGAAAGAAATGGCTGGTTTCTCACAGGGGAGCTTTTGGATGCCAGGCAGGCATTCTCGGGGCGGGTAACCCCTCTCGGGACCGACGACGTCAACGCGCTGGAGATGCTGCAGGGACATCTTGGATGGCGGAAGACGGACGTTTTCAGAAACGGGGATCAACTTTCCGTCAAGGCTGGTCGACAGACTCTGGATCTTCCTTCACGCCGGTTGGTGGCGCGGAACCGCTATCGCAACACGATGAATGCCTTCAATGGTGTCCTCGGTCGATGGGATGGGGAGGGTGGGGAATTGCTTCAGGCCTTTTGGTTCCTGCCCGTAAGCCGGTTGCCCCGGGACGCGGCCAGTCTCAGGGACAACCAGATGGCCTTTGACCAGGAGGATTTCCGAAGGCAGTTCTGGGGACTTCATGGGAGCCTGCAGGGGTTGCCTTTGGACGGGGTGGGGGAGCTGTACCTGCTGGGGCTTCATGAGAGGGATTCCGCAAGGCGGGCCACCCGAAATCGACGACTCTACACCTCGGGATTCCGCTGGTCACGGAAGCCTGCGACGGGCCGGTTCCACTATGATTGGGAGTCGGCGCTTCAGGTGGGGACCTCCCGGGCCACGCGGGCCTTTGCCGACACGAGTGATCTCAATCATCTGGCCCATATGCATTCCATTGAAGTGGGCTATACGTTGGAGGCTCCAACCACCCCGAGGATGGCCCTCATTCATGAGTATGCCAGTGGTGACCGTGATCCCTTCGATGCCGGGAACAACCGCTTCGATACCCTGTACGGAGCCCGGCGTTTCGCCCATGGCCCCACCGGTATCTGGGGCGCCTTTGCCCGCAGCAACATCAACTCACCAGGGTATCTGCTGTCGCTTAGTCCGCTTCCGGATATTCGCCTGATGGTGAAGCATCGCTTCTACTGGCTTGCTTCCCGCCGCGATGCCTGGACGACCACCGGGGTCCGGGATGTGACCGGGAACTTTGGAAACCTTGTGGGACATCAGGTGGAGTCACGTCTGCGCTGGGAAGCCCTTCCCGGCAACCTGCGCGTCGAGATCGGCATCGCTCACCTATTCGACAACGAGTTCATCCAATCCGGAACCAACGAAGGCGCTGTCACCTACGGTTACGGCCAATGCATCCTGACGTTTTAGGGATGTGCATCTCCGGGGTCATGATCCCCATCTGCGATAAAATGATTATGCCGATCTCCTTTGGAGTGCGGCAGCCCTCTGCCGCTTTCT
>CAZKNW010000300.1:0-3413 GCA_964554035.1 uncultured Verrucomicrobiota bacterium | reverse complement strand
GATAAAATGATTATGCCGATCTCCTTTGGAGTGCGGCAGCCCTCTGCCGCTTTCTGACGGTGTGGGTGAAGAGGAGGGACTCGAGATCGACGAGGCAGGGTGGGATTCTCATTCTTCCAAAAGCTGCGGAGGGCCGCAGCACTCCAAATCTTTGTTCTCTCCCAACCTTTACGCCCCTCTGAGTCCTCTGTGGTTTCCATAATTCTGTCCGGTTTCGTGCCGTTTCGTGCCGGAAAATGCTGTGACAAGGGGTGGATTTGGCTCTATTTTCCCGATATGGCACTTGATCGTAGAAGCATGCTCAAAGGGTTGATGGCTGGCGCTGGCGCGGTTGTTGGTTCCACGATGTTCCCGGGTCTGGCCCGTGCGGCCGCGTCCTCGACTCCGTCCTACAGCGGCGCCGCCAAGCGCATCATCTTCTTCATGCAGAACCAGGGTTTCGACCCGAAAACCTGCATTCCGTCAGGAATGAAGAACAGTGGATCCCTGGCGAATGTGAAGCTCCCGGAGCCGATCAGCCCGCTGGAGCCCTACAAGGAACGCTTGCACATCATCAATGGTTTGCATGGCCTCCACACCAGCCCGTCTCATAGTGCCTTCTTCGGCGCCTTGGGCGGATACCGTGGCAGTGACGGCGTGCCACCGAGTGCTTCGACGATTGACTATGAATTGAGCAAGATCCTGCCTGAGACGCTGCTTCCGCATCTCTGCGTGGGCATGGACTCGATCGAGAACATGAAGTCCAAGCCGACGGTCGCCAACCTTTCGGCCAGTGGGGCAGGGCAACCGATCTTCATGCACTCGAACCCGAATCATCTCTACCAGATGCTCTACGGCGGGATTTCCTCTGGCAATATTCGCAAGCAATTCGAGGCGCGCTCCGGCGTGATGGATCAGATCGAGAAGCTGGCCGCCGCGAAGGGCCAGGCGCTTCCGGGTGCCGACAGCCAGCGTTACGGTCAATATGTCCAGGGCTTCAAGGACGTCAATGGGCTGCGCGACCGGTTGGCCACCGTTTCGGACCACCTGCGCAATTTCGCTCCCAAGGTGGATGACGCTTATGCGAATCCGGAGTTTGAAACCGACTGGCATGACCGGATCCTGGACCTCGGTGTCTCGGCGATCACTTCCGGAATCACCAACACACTGACCATCGGCTCAGGCCGCGGTGAGATCTTTGGTGCATGGAAGGGATTGGGTGTGACAGAGCAGGGTCACAATCTTGGCCATATGGAGCAGCCTGACAACCCGATCTGGATCAAGATTCGTCAATACAACAGCCGCATGCTGGTGCGGATCATGGAAGCCCTGGAGAGCGTGCCCGAGGGAAGCGGCACGATGATGGACAACACCCTGATCGTCTACACCAGCAACAACGCCGACAAGCAGCACACGAGCGGCGCCAACTGGCCGGTCATGTTGCTGGGTAACTGCAATGGCGCGTTCAAGACAGGCTGCTTCACGCAGCTCGACGGCAAGCGTCCCATCAATGCGCTCTACACCTCGCTTCTGCGTGCCGCAGGCAAGGAATGCGACAGTTTCAACATGAACGACAAGCTGGCCAGGAAGTTCGATTCCGGTTCCGGACCGCTTAGGGAAGTCTTCGCGTGAAAAACAGGATACTCACCGGCGCGCTGCTGATCGGCAGCGCGCTTTTTGTTTCAGGGGCCCAGTCCGAGACCTATATCCCCGGGCAGAAGGTCGACAAGTCGTACAAGGACTTCGCCAGCGCCTTCATTGGGAACTATTGCCTGGACTGTCATGATGCCGATGAACCCAAGGGTGGCCTGTCCCTGAATGATCTGGGGCCGGTGGATGAAACCAACGCCGACGTCTGGAAAGCGGTCTGGGCCCAGGTCACGCTGAAGGAGATGCCGCCCAAGAGGAAACGGAACCAGCCGGAAGTGCTCGAGCGCCTGCAGTTTTCGGACTGGATCGTTGGGGAAATGCAGCGTGTGATGAGCGACAAGGGCGGCTTTCACGCCGACAAGGACCCGCACAAGGGCAACTTCGTGGATCATGACCTCCTGTTTGGAGAGCTTCCGGAGGGAATCCGGCTTGAGCCTTCGTCGTCACCGGCGCGCCTCTGGCGGATTTCGCCGCAGGAGCACATGACGCGTCTGAACGAACTCATCAACACAGAGCCGGAATTTGATCCCGAGAAGCCGGGCCTGCGCACGCGCGGCGATGATGTCCCCACCAACCACGGCGGGGAATTGAAGCTGTACTTCGGCACGGATCGCATCATCAAGTGGATCGGGGGAACCGTGGCCTACGCGACGGCGGTCAAGAGTGTGCCTGCCGTCCTTTCCTCGGCGCGCAAGAGCGGCTTCGAGAACTATCCTGATTTCTACACGGTCAACAGCGCCGAAGCGACGCGGATCCTGGGGATGTCCGAAGACATCATCAAATACATGGCTTATGGGCCGCTGAGCATTGTCGGCATGCCGGAACAGATCACCGACGATCCTGCGACCTACGACCGCGTCAAGCCGCCGGGCGACCTTCGCGGTCTGCCCACCGCCATCACCTACAGCACCAAGGTGGTGCGTCCGCTCACCCCGGTCTACGAGCTGATGAAGGAAGAGGGTGTCACGGATGAGCGGTTGCGCGCCGCTGTGGATTATCTTTTCGAGGCTTTGACCTTTCGCCCTGCGAAAAAGGAGGAGTCGGACGAGTATCTGAAGATTCTCAAGGGTGCCGTTGCGAAGCTGGGCAAGAAGGACGGGGTGATCCTCGGTCTGTCGTCCATCTTCCTGGATCGCGATGCCTTGTTCCGTCCGGAGCTGGTCAAGCAGGGCAAGGTCGACGAGCATGGCCGCGTCCTGATGCAGGACTGGGAGCTGGGGCTGGCCGTGAATCACGCGTTGCGTTACATCAAGCCGGACGAGGAGCTGAAGAAGGCCGTCCTTGACGGACGCATGCGCACCAGGGCGGACGTCGAACGCGAGGTGGACCGGATGTTGGCCGATGACAGCATTCGCAAGCCGCGCATCCTCCGTTTTTTCCGCGATTACTTTGATCACGATCTGGGTGGATACATCTGTAAGGACAACAAGGCTCTGGCGGACACGGGAGTGAACATCCGGGGTGTCTCGCACTACCGGGCGATGTTTGACGCGACGGCCAGCACGGACCGGTTGATCGAGCTGATCCTGGAGGAAGACAAGGATGTCCTGCGGAGGTTGCTCACGACGGACAAGGTCGTGGCCACCAAGGACGACGAATACTACTTTGGCAGAAGACGCACCAAGGAGGAGGTCGCCGCGTCCGTGGTCAAGGCGAAGAGGGCTGCGGAAGAGGAATTGAAGGAGGTCACTGCGGCCTACAAGTCGGCGGAGAAGGACCTTGCTGCGCTGGAGGCATTCCTTGAGGCCAATCCAGATCAGGAGCGGACGAAACGGAAGGAGCTG
>CAZKNW010000299.1:0-5375 GCA_964554035.1 uncultured Verrucomicrobiota bacterium | reverse complement strand
GCTCAGCGAACCGGTCTTGATCTGGCCGGCATTGGTCCCGACGGAGATGTCGGCGATGGTCACGTCCTCGGTCTCACCGGAACGGTGGCTGATGACGGCGGTGTAACCGTTGGTCTGGGCCAGTTCGACGGCGTCGAAGGTCTCGGTCAGGGTTCCGATCTGGTTGACCTTCACGAGAATCGAGTTGGCCACGTTGGTGTCGATGCCCTTCTTGAGGAACTTGGTGTTGGTCACGAAGAGGTCATCACCGACCAGCTGGACACGGTCACCAAGCTTCTCGGTGAGCTTGCCCCAGCCCTTCCAGTCACCCTCGTCACATCCATCCTCGATGCTGATGATCGGATACTTGGAGGTCAGCCCGACGTAAAAGTCGACGAGCTCGTCAGCGGAAAGCTTTTCACCTGAGCTCTTCTTGAAGACGTACTTCTTGGATTTCTTGTCGTAGAACTCGGAGGAGGCGACGTCGAGGGCGAGGTTGATCTGCTTGCCCGCCTTGTAGCCGGCCTGCTTGACGGCGGCGAGAATGGCCTCGATGGCGGCCTCGGCACTGTCGAGATTCGGTGCGAATCCACCCTCGTCACCCACTGCGGTGGAGAGGCCCTTGCCCTTCAGCACGGACTTGAGGGAGTGGAAGATCTCGGTGATGGCCTGGAGACCTTCGGAGAAGGTGTCAAACCCGGTGGGCATGATCATGAACTCCTGGAAATCGATCGGGGCATCCGAGTGGGCACCGCCATTGATGACGTTGGCCATGGGCACGGGAAGCACCTTGGCGTTGGGGCCACCCAGATACTTGAAGAGGGGGATATCGAGCTCATTGGCGGCGGCATGGGCCGTGGCCATGGAAACGGCGAGCATGCCGTTGGCACCGAGGGTTGCCTTGTTCTCGGTTCCGTCGAGATCAAGCATGGCCTGATCCACGGCTGCCTGATCGAGGGCGTTCATGCCCCGGAGCGAGGGCGCGATCTTGTTCATGACGTTCTTGACCGCCTTGGTGACGCCCTTGCCACAGTAGACCTTCTTGGCGCCGTCGCGCATTTCGAGGGCCTCGTTTTCACCGGTGGAGGCACCGGAAGGAACGGCGGCACGACCGACCACCCCGGTATCGAGGATGACGTCGGCTTCCACCGTAGGATTGCCACGTGAGTCGAGGACCTGCCTGGCCTTGATGTCGTAGATTAAGCTCATAATGATTCGATTTCAGTTTAAAGAAGACAAACGGCCGCGAATCGTAGGCAGACCCACTCAACAGTCAAGGAACAAGCCCCATGGCCCGGGCCAACTTCTCCTCGGTTTCCCCAGGGGACAAATCACGGATCCAGAGCACCTTGTTGCGGTTCTTTTCACCCACTGCCAGCTCGACGTCGGATCGCCCAAGACCCAGTGTCCTCGCCATGAAGCGCAACAAGGCCTTGTTGGCGGCGGAATCCACCGGAGGTGCGGTCACGGCGATCTTCAGCCGATCCTCCATCACCCCGACCACCGCTTCGCGTGCCGCTCTGGGCTGAAGGCGCACCTGCAGGGTGGTTCCGGAACCCGATGCCTTCAGGCAGGCCTTCAGTTCATCCCGGCTCACAGCTTTTCGATCTCCTCCCAAAGGGGCTCCAGATCCTCATCCTTGAGGGCCATCTTCACGACCTGTTTCTTCTCTCCCACCTCGATTGCCCTACCCAGCCACTGCCGGGCCTCGTCCATGCGGTTCAGCACGCAAGCGTAGCAGGCGAGATTGTAGGGAATGATGGGTTCATCCGGAAAGCGCTCCGCAGCCTCCTGAAGTGTCTCCCAACAGGCCTCCAGGCTGTCGTCCACCGACCTTCTAAGCGCGTAGGTGTAGTTAAGGTATCCGGTCGCGCGATCCGGTTGACGGTTCTTGAGTTCATGCGCGACCTGCCGTGCCTCATCCCATTCCCCCAACTGCGCCAGCACGGAAAAGCGGATTTCCAGGGCATCCGGGTGCACCTTGCCCGTCTCAGTCATGAAGCGCAGTTCCACGGCCGCCTCATCGACGTTTCCAAGGCCGAGCCAGCCGATGGCGGCGTTCAACCGGTGCGTATCCTCTGGAGCCAGTTCGTTCATCTGCCCATTCCGTCCAATGTCCGCTGCGTGCCATTCCCTTATAAGCAGCACCTTCTCCCAATGCCAGTATGGAAAAGTTGGAAATCTTTGACGCAAACCCATCCCTTTCATTGCGCCCGAAAAACGAATTCGCTAGCTTAGCGTCATGTCCGAAATTACCCGGCAGGGTCGAATGTGGTTGATGGTCATCCTTGCACTCGTTGCATGTGGATGTCCCATGGACGAACCCGTGGACGAGACGAGGAGCCGTTGGTTCGAGGACGGCATCAACAAGAAGAAGGCGGAACAGTTCGAGGAGGCCGCCGCCTCCTTCAACCGTGTCCTTGAAACACGCCCACGGTCCGCACCCACCCATTGGGAACTGGGCCTCCTCTATGCCGACCAGCTCGACGAATACGCCACAGCCATCTACCACTTCAACCGCTTCAAGGAAATCAGCCCCTCCGACACCCGGACCCGGATCGCGGAGGAGAAGATCATCTCGTGCAAGAAGCAGATCGCCGACGAGATCCCCCAGATCTCCAGGGACCAGGTCACCCA
This sequence comes from uncultured Verrucomicrobiota bacterium, assembly GCA_964554035.1. GTDB lineage: Bacteria > Verrucomicrobiota > Verrucomicrobiia > Limisphaerales > CAZKNW01 > CAZKNW01. The sequence continues at coordinate 2,759 of CAZKNW010000299.1, read as the reverse complement.
CCAGATCATTTCCGAGCGGAACGAGCTCCGGCAGGAAAAGCAGCGTCTCCTGAACGACCGCAGCGCCCTGCAGGCACAGGTCGATCAGCTGAAGTCGCTTGTGGCAAGGCTGGAGGGACGCCCCGAGCCACCACCGGCAGCTACCACAACCACCAGCACGGTCAAGGCGACGACCGCCAAACCGGCACCGACCAAGCCGACCTACGAACTGCCCAGCACGCACACGGTTTCCTCGGGCGACACCTTTTACTCGATCGCCTCGCGCTATCACCTGAATCCCAAGGAACTTGAACGTGCCAACCCGAGCGTGAATCCCAAGCGAATGCAGATAGGCCAGGTCATCAAGCTTCCTCCCCCCTCCCGATAGCCCCTTATGCCGAAACGGATCCTCATAGCGGTATCCCTCGTGTTCTGGTGCACGATGAACTACCTGCTTTGGAAGTCCGAATTCGCCTCCGGCAACGAAACTGGGGCTCCAGTCCCCTTTGAACTCGTTGCGGAAAAGATCCTCACCTGCCCTGACAACTCCATGCTGGAGATCCACATGGGCAACAAGCGCATCGGCATGGCCCGCTGGTACGCCAACATCCTTGAGAAGCAGGCAGCGCGGAAAAAGGGACAGAACGCCCTCGAGGGCATGGTCCGGGAAACCGACCACTACACCCTCGACATCGACGGAACCATCAACCTCGATCCCGGTTCAGGGACCGGCCTGCTCTACTACATCGGCTTCAGCTTCGACAACGAACTGAACTGGGAGGTCATGAGAATGCGGATCAGCCAACGTCCGCTCGTCTGGGACATCGAGGCCAATGCCACCAACAAGACGGTGATGGTCATCATGGCCAATGGCCCCGAGTCCACCACCTCCACCTTCACCTTTGAGCAACTCTCCGATCCCAAGCTGCTCGCCACCGAGTTCTATGGCCCCTTCATGGGAGAGCTCCTCGGGAAGGCGCTGGAGCCCTTCATCCAGAAGCAGACCAACTCGGTCGCAGGCATTGCCGACCAGATCGGTTTCGAGGCCAGGCACACCTGGCTTGAGATCCATGGGGCACGGACCCGGATCTACGAGCTTGAACTGAATGCGTTCCAGGATTTCAAGGTTCTCCTCACCGTCAGCCGGGTCGGGGAGATCATCAAGGGTGATTTGCCGTTCGAGATCACCCTGCGCAACGACGGCCTGTAGCAGGCCTACACTACCATGATCGAACTCCAGAACCTGGTGAAGACCTTTGGCGACCTGACGGCCGTCAACAACATCTCCATCACCATTCCCAAGGGCGAATTCTTCGTCGTCCTCGGCCCCAACGCCGCCGGCAAGACCACCACGATCAAGATGATCACCGGGCTCATCAAGCCCACTTCCGGACGGGCACTCGTCGCCGGCATCGACATCCAGAAGGAGCCGATCGACGCCAGGAGGAAGCTCGCCTACGTCCCGGATTTCCCCTTCCTCTACGACAAGCTCACACCCTGGGAGTTCATGCGCTTCATTGGCCAACTGTTCGGGATGGAGGACCAGGTGATCCGGGAGCGGGCCGATGAACTGATCCCCCGGTTCCACCTTGGTGAGTTCATCCGGAAGCCCATCGAGGCGCTTTCCCACGGCACGCGGCAGAGGATCGCGATCGCCGCGGCCCTCCTGCATGAGCCCGAGGTCTTCGTCATTGATGAACCCATGGTCGGACTCGATCCCCAGCACGCCAAGATCGTGAAGGACATCTTCCGGGAAAAGTCCCGCCAGGGCATGACCGTTTTCCTCTCCACCCACCAGCTCAGCATCGCGGAGGAAATGGCGGACCGCATCGGCATCATCAGCCGTGGTCGCTTTGTGGGAGTGGGAACCGCGGAGGAGCTCAGGACGGCATCGGGAACCGATGGTGCCCTGGAGAGCAGCTTCCTTGCCCTGACCAAGGCGGAGGAAGAGCACGAGGAGCTTGCGACACCTGAAGCCTGAAATGGAAAGCGCGACTCCAGCCATGTCCGCAAGGCAGCCCTCCCCTCTGAGGCTGTTGATGCGAGTCAACGCCATCCAGAACTGGCGCCGCTTTGCCGCCATCCGCCATCAGTCCCGGCTCCTGGTGGCTGTGGTCTTCGCCTTCATCATCGGATACGCCACCATCGGCTTCATGCTGTTCAGCGCGGGACTGAGGTTTGCAGGACGTTTTCCCGGACTGGGTGAGATTTTGATTGAGCGGCTGATGTTCCTGCTCTTCGCCTGTCTTTTCATCCTGCTGCTTTTTTCCAACCTGGTCATCGGCTACACCAACCTCTTCAAGAACAAGGAGGCGGCGGCGCTGGTGACCCTCCCGATTCCGTTCAACGTGATCTATCGCTGGAAGTTCGTGGAAAGCACCATCCTTGCCTCATGGGCCTTCGTCTTCCTGATCGCCCCCATGCTGGCGGCCTACGGCATGCGCAATGGCGCGGACTGGCACTTCTACGTGATCACCCTGTTGCAGGTGGCCATGTTCATCGTCATTCCCTCGTCATTCGGGTGCCTCTTCTCACTCTACCTTGCCAGGTCCATGGACCGGAAAAGCTTTCAGATCACCTCCCTTCTCGCGGGAGGCATCCTGATCCTCATCGCCGCCTTCGCCATGCAGCCCGAGGTGGTGCAGGACGAACTCCAGGACACACGCGTGCTCAACCTCATGGATCGCCTTCTGGGACGCACGGAATTTGCCCAGTTTCCCCTGCTGCCCAGCTACTGGCTCACCTCGGGTGTCATGCACTGGCTGGAAGGCGCCCTATCC
>CAZKNW010000298.1:0-5387 GCA_964554035.1 uncultured Verrucomicrobiota bacterium | reverse complement strand
GTGGCGAGGTCGACTGCCGCCTCGGTATGACCCGCGCGTTGGAGGACGCCACCAGGACGTGCTCGCAGGGGAAAGACATGGCCTGGCTGGGAAAGGTCCTCTGGCAGTGAGGTGGGATCCGAAAGGACGCGAATCGTGTGGGCACGGTCTGCCGCACTGATGCCCGTGGTGATTCCCCTGGAGGCATCCACGCTGACCTGGAAGTCCGTCCTGTAGCTGTCACGGTTGTTGGCCACCATCTGCTCGATGCCCAACTGGGTCAGCCTGGGGCCGGTCGTGGGCACGCAGATTAGACCACGGCCATGCTTGGCCATGAAATTGATCGTCTCCGGGGTGGCGTACTCGGCGGCCATCACCAGGTCCCCCTCGTTTTCGCGGTCGGCATCATCGACCACAATGACCATTCGGCCATTTCTTAGCTCCTCTATGATATCCTCTATCGGGTCAAAACCCTGGTTGCTGCTGTCATTCATCGTTAACTGCTTGAGAACCCAAAATGTGGATACGGCGGGTTGGAAGCGCAAGGAAATGCGAAATTTTGCGTTTGCTTCGCCTCGGCACGCCTTTAAGAATCCGGGACTTTTGCGTTCCGCAAGGGAACCCTGAAACCACGAAATCGAAAGAGAAACGGACATGCCGATAGCCAACCACGAACAATATTGCGCCATGCTCGATGCCGCCAAGGAAGGGCGTTATGCCTATCCCGCGATCAACATCAGCAGCCTGGAGACACTCAACGCCGCCATACTCGGATTCGCCGAGTCGGAAAGTGACGGAATCGTACAGGTATCCGTCGGAGCGGGTGAACACGCCTCGGGAATCAAAAAGACCGTTGTGGGTTCTGAGATCCTTGCGGAAGCCGCCCACAAGCTGGCCGCGGAGCACAATGTGCTGATTGCGCTCCACACGGACCATTGTCATCCGAAGAATCTGGAGCGGTTCATGGAGCCGTTGATCGCCATCAGCAAGAAGCGTGTTGCTGCCGGACAGGCGCCTCTCTTCAACAGCCACATGTTTGATGGTTCGGAGCTTCCGCTGAAGGAGAACCTCGAGGTAGCCCTCAAATACATGAAGGAGCTGACCGAGCTGAACATGCTTCTTGAGATCGAGACGGGTGTCGTTGGCGGAGAAGAGGACGGCCATGACACGACGGGAGTGGCGAAGGAAAAGCTTTATACAACTCCAGAGGACATGGTCGAGGCCTATGAGGTGCTTCAGCCCTTGGGGCGCTTCATGCTCGCAGCCACCTTTGGCAACGTCCATGGCGTCTACAAGCCAGGCAATGTGAAGCTCACCCCAACCATCCTCAAGGATGGGCAGGAGGCGGTTAAGAGCAAACATTCAACCGGGGATAATCCCCTGGACCTGGTCTTCCACGGTGGTAGTGGTTCTTCCAAGGAAGAGATTCACGAGACACTCGACTACGGTGTGATCAAGATGAATGTGGATACCGATACCCAGTATGCCTTCACCCGGCCGCTGGTGGACCACATGTTCAAGAATTACGACGAGGTTCTTCGAATCGAGGGCGAGATGGGCAACAAGAAAAAGTATGATCCTCGTGCCTATCTCAAGGCGGGTATTGATGGGATGAAGTCCCGTGTCATCGAGGCAGTCAAGGACCTGCGCGCCGAAGGGAAGTCCATCCTCAAGTAGGATGGGCTGAGGTCAGGAATTCACTGAGGGGTGGGCCGGAAACGTCCCGCCCCTTTTCTATTGGGTTCCCTGGGGCTGGACGGTTGATGCGTTTGCAGCCGGTTCGGGATTGGCGGGAGAAGCTGCTGGCTGGGCACTGGCTGCCTGAGGTTGGAAGCGGACCTGAACGCCCCTCCTGATCAGACTTTGGATCAGCTTTGCATTCTCCGAGCCGGGAGAGATATCCAGCTCATTTTCGGAGATGTCCAGAGCACGCAGGTTCGGGATGCGGGTCACCGCGCTGATGTCCCTGATGCGGTTGCCTGAAACCCTGAGGGTTGTCAGGGATGCCATGCCCTCGAAATCGTTCAGGCTCGAAAGCTGGTTGCCGTTCAGGTTGAGGTCGGAAAGACCGCTGAGGGTCCGGATGCCAGATATGGCGGAAAGGCCGTTGTTGGCGGCATTCAGGCTCTTGAGGTTGACGCACCCTCCAAGTGGGACGAGTGAACCGACTGCATTGCCGTCCACCCATAGTGTATCCAAACGGCCAAGTCCCGAAAGTGCCCTGATATCACTGATTGCATTGTCGGATAGGATGAGGCGCTTGAGATTGTTGGTGTGTGTGGAAAGTGCGGACAGGTCACTGATCTGGTTTCCTGGAGCAACCAGCTCGTAAAGGTTGGTAAGGCCTGCGATGCCGGCGAGGCTCTTGAGCGAATGACGGCTCAGGTAGAGGGACCTCAATGACGACAAGTCGGCAAGGGGTGCGAGGTTGTCGACCGGGCTGTAGTCGCTCAGCTTCCCGGTGCCTCCGTGGAAATAGAGTTTGTAGAGGGAGTTCATGTTGGTCACGGAGGACCAGTTCGTGATGCTGTTGTTGGAGAGCTTCAGCTCGAAGAGATTGATCGCATGCTCCAACCCCGTGAGTTCGTGGGCATTGAGCGTGCCCTTCGTGGATGGAGAAACCTCAAGCTTGCGCAGGTCATAAAGATCCTCCTTGGCCAGTTTTCCTCCAGGCTTGGACAGGGCGACGCGGACGGCGGCGTTCACGGCGGGATCAGGGACAATGCTGTCGAGCCTTTCAGCCTCATTTTCCTCCTTCTTGAAGCGGATTTCGGAAACCTTGCCATCCGTCAGGGTGACCTCCCCTTTGTCGAAGATCAGGATCTTGTGCCTCCCCTTGTAGAGAATCCCTTTGATGATTCCACCCTCGAGGATGGCCTTGTTCTCCGAATCCCCGATCTTGAGTGCGGTATGCCCATGGATGACGGGAAGTAGGAGAAGGAGTGCGAGATGGATTTTTAGGAACTTTCGCATTGCTGGATTTCCGGGTTGTCGGACTGTCTGACGAACAAAGGTAATAAACGCAGGGTGGACTCGGGTTCAAGGGCCAACTGGCCCTGATTCTATGCATGGGAGCTGGCAGTGACCGATGTCTGGATGGGTGAGACACATCCTTCACGAGCAGCTTCGATTCCAATCTCGGAACCCATCTTTACTGCGAGTTCCCTGGCATGCTGTTCAATCCGGTCGATGTGGTTGTCATCGTGTCCGGGGTCGTGATGGAAAAGGAAAAGCTTCTTCACGCCTGCCCTTACAGCCAGGGCAACGGAGTCATCCACGCAGGTATGCCCCCAGCCCACGCGAGAGGAATACTCCGCGGAATCATACTGGGAATCAAGAATCAGGATGTCGGCGTTCTTGATGAAACGGATCAGTTTTTCATCCTCCTTCTTGGCAAACTCCAGAATGCTGTCGTAGTGCTGATCCGTGGATTCAACCGCCTCACGTTTCTGCCTCTGGAAGGATTCGTTGTCAGGTATGAAGCAGATGGTTCCGCTGCTCGTCGTGATCCGGTATCCGACGCAGATTCCAGGATGATTCACGAACTGAGCCTTCACCCTGATTTTACCGATCTTGAAGCTCATTTCCCGCAATTCCTGAAACCGGATATAGCCGGGCATTTCGCGGAGACTGACGGGAAAGTAGGGGCTCTCCATTTGGTCGGACAAGGTGGCTCCCAATCCTTTGGCGGTGCCCTCGTATCCAAGGATCCGGAGCCGGTTGTTGGGGTTGTAGGCCGGAATGAAGAATGGGAAGCCCTGGATGTGGTCCCAATGGGTGTGGGTCAGCAAAAGTGTCAGGCCAATGGGGGATCCCTGAAACTCCTTCACGAGTTCCAGGCCCAAGGGGCGAATGCCGGTTCCGGCATCCAGGACAAGGATTTCGCCATCGGCACGCAGCTCAACACAGGTGGTATTGCCTCCAACCTTGGCCGTTGCTGGTCCCGGGGTGGGGATGGAACCGCGCACCCCCCAGAACTTGACCCGGGCTGGCGAGGTTGCCTCTTTCAAATGGTCTGATGCAGGAAATTGGAGGTCGGATTCCTGGTTGGGAATGGGTTGGGCTTTGAAGCGGGTTTCATCTCGTGGGCCCTTCGCAAGGAACTCCTCGAGTAGTGTGATGAGTCCGTCCCTGTGGATTGGTTTGGTGATGACCTTGTCGGCACCTGCGTCGAGGGCATTCTTGCGGTCGGCCGCATAGTCACTGGCTGTCGTGACGATGATGTAGGCGTTGCTGGTCTTGGAATCTCCTTCCCGAAGCTGCCTGCAAAATTGAAACCCATTGCATCTGGGCATCATGAGGTCGCAGAGGATGATGAAAGGGTTTTCCTTCTCGGCAACCTCCAGTCCGTCTTCACCATCGTCAGCGGTCAATACCGTCCATTGATTTTTTTCCAGCCAGCGGGAGAGGATCCTCCTGCTAATCCGGTCATCTTCAATGAGCAATACCGTCTTTAAACCCATGTGAGACGCAAGGTGCCGGGTATTGCGAGTTTTGCAACCTATTATGATTCAACAAGTTGAGGCCGCTTTCTTACGAGCAGAAGAAACGGAAAAGGATTGCGAACGGGCTGATCGTGGCCAAACCGGTCAGGGTCACCTGCCACCAGGGCTCTTCGATGGTGTAGGAATTGGATTTCCAGATCTTAAGGTTTTGCTTTTGCAACGTCATCATGGGCATGACTCTGAAGTGGAGGGTGGGACGTTGGGTGTCCAAGGGTGGGATGATGAAAGTCTTTTCTTCAGGACGTTTTGTCGCTTATCTGGGCGGCACGTCCATGAATCGAATACTGCTCGCCTTTGTCTTTCTGTTTTTCTCCTTCCTCCTGCTTGCTGACGGCCCGGGGGACAATCTTCCAGGGGAAGTCCGCAGGATCCCCAAGCTGGGTGTGGAAGTACCTCTGCAGGACCGGCTCGAGTTGACGGCTGGCCTGGGTGAATTGGGGAGACAGTTGAGCCTGCTGGAAAGAAAGTGGGCGAGGGATGAGTTTCGTCTGGGGCTGGTCAGTGACGTGGAAATTTTCCACCGAGCCGTCCGTTCCGCCCTGGAGAATAACGAGTTCTTCAAGACGGGGGAGATCAAGGTTGCCAAGGATCTCCTGAAGGAGGGGAGGCAGCGGGCCGCCCAACTCCTCAACGGAGAGGCTCCCTGGTTGGTGGAGAAGGGGTTGGTCGTTCGTGGGTATCGATCAAGGATTGATGGTTCAGTTCAACCCTATGGTCTTGTTGTGCCGGATTCCTGGCAACCCGGTGGTCCTCATCAGCACCGCTTGGACTTCTGGTTTCACGGGAGGGGGGAAACGCTCAGTGAACTCAACTTCATTCAACAGCGAACGAAGCAGGTCGGGCACTTCCAGCCGGCCGATACCTTTGTTCTCCACCCGTATGGGAGGTATTCCAATGCGAACA
>CAZKNW010000297.1:0-5398 GCA_964554035.1 uncultured Verrucomicrobiota bacterium | reverse complement strand
AAGGTGGACTGGCAGGGAAATAGGCCCTAGTTGTCATGATCTGATTCCTGCCGCTCTCTGCGGGCGATCTCGCGGGCTTCGTTCAAGCCGCAGTAAAGGACGAACAGCACGATGGCTTCGAAGGCTGCGTATGCCAGGACGTACATGGGATCAGCTCCTTCTTCTGTTGTTCCTGGAAGAGGAAAGGGTCACATGGAGAAGTGCACATCGCACTCCCACCCACAGTGCCAGGATGCTTGGGACCCAGAGACCGACAAAGATGCCGCGCATCGGGTCCACGGTCAGCCATAGAAGGATGCTCCCTACGAGGCTGAGTGCCGCCGCTGTGAGAAAGGGGAGGTCCAGACGCCATTCGAAAAGGCTTCCAACTGTTTCAGGGAATTCCTCGACCGTCGGGACATGGTCCCGGGAGCCGACCTCTCTTAAATAATCAGGTTCTGCTGTTGCTTTCATGATTCTGATTCTTCTTTGAGAATTCATAATCAACCTTGAACAGATACGAACCGTGTCAAATCGGAGGATCTCTTCGGCTTGTGCCTGGCAGTGCCTTGGAAAGCAGGAGAAGTGGTGTGCCAGCAGCCGTCTGCCGCTCCCTTGCCGGGTATGGCGGGATCCGATCTAGGAAAGGATCATGAGCCGCAGGAGCGGAAGCCCGAGCGGAACCAATCCGATGATGACCACCGAGGCACAGCCCGCCTGCTTGATCTGAAGCTCGGGATGGTCCTTGCGGAGGTTCTCGGTAATGGCCTCGATGACCTCCTTGGAATCCTTCAGTCCCTTGCCGGATGACTCCCTGTAGGTCTTGATCGCCTCGATTTTCTTGCCTGCAAGGATGGACTCCTTGACCGACTCGCGGATCTCTTCGGGAAGGTTCTCCAGCTTCATGAGGCTTCCTTGGTCTTGTTGCATACCCTTACGAAACCGGATCCTTGGTGAATTCACCATTGAGGATCCTCATGATGCCTTTCGGATTGGCATTCTGGAGTTCCTCGGGAAGGGCGCTGTCGGGGAAGCCCTGGAGGCAGAGTGGGCGGACAAAGCGATCGATGGAGGCAGTGCCGATGGAGGTGAAGTAGCTGTGGGTGGTGGCAGGGTAGGCACCGCCGTGATGCATGGAGGGGCAGACCTCGATGCCGGTGGGGTAGCCGTTGAAGATAAGGCGGCCCACCTTGGTCTTGAGGATGTCGATAAGCCGACCGTAGGTCTTGAGGTCTTCCTCGTTTCCATGGACCGTGGCTGTCAGGTGACCTTCCAGGCTTGATGCGATCTCCTCGAGGCGCTCCTTCGAATCACAATCCACCACGATGGATGAGGGACCGAAGTTCTCCTCGATGAGTTCGGGGTTGGCGACGAGCTTTTCCCCGGTGGTATTGAAGATGGTGCAGGCGGCCTGGGTGGCTTCCGCATTGGCAGGGGTGTCGGTTTCCGCCAGCAGGCTGACTCCCTCGCTGTTCCTGAAGCGGTCCAGGCCGCTGTTGAAGGCTGAGGCAATGCCCTTGTGGAGCATGGTGGCAGGCTGAGCCGCCTTGGTTGCCGTGACGACCTGATCCTTGAAGGTGTTGAGAGTGTCACCCTGAAGTCCCAGCAGCAGGCCGGGATTGGTGCAGAACTGTCCTACGCCGAGGGTGACGGACTGGATGTAGCCGTTGGCGATGGCCTCGGAGCGCTCGGCCATGGCGCCGGGCAGGATGAAGACGGGGTTGCTGCTCCCCATTTCCGCATAGACGGGGACGGGAACAGGTCTGGCTGCAGCTGCATCCGCAAGGGCACGTCCACCGCGGAGGGAACCGGTGAAGGCGACGGCCTGGGTGGCAGGGTGTTTCACCAGCGCCATTCCCGTGTCGGAGGTCACTCCCTGGATCAGTGAGAAAATGCCTTCAGGCAGCCCGACCTTCTTGATCGCGGCATTGACCGCACGTCCGAGCAGTTCGCAGGTCCCCGGGTGGGCGGGGTGTCCCTTGACCACCACGGGGCATCCGGCACCGAGGGCTGAGACCGTGTCGCTGCCAACAACGGAAATGGCGAGGGGGAAATTGCTGGCGCCGAAGACGACCACCGGGCCGATGGCGACCTTCATCCTTCGGACATCCGGCTTCGGAAGGGGTTCGCGATCAGGAATGGCGGTGTCGATCCGGGCGTCCACCCACGAGCCTTCCCGGAGTAGGCTGGCAAACAGACGGGACTGACCGACGGCGCGGCCGCGTTCGCCGGTGAGGCGTGGGAGGGGCAGGCCTGTTTCCTGGTTGGCTCGCTCGAGCAGGGCCTCTCCAAGGGCCATGATCTCGTCGGCGATGGCGTCCAGCAGTTCGGCGCGTTTCTCTGAGCTGCTGTTACGGAGAGTTTCGAAGGAACCAGCCGCGGCGGCCATGGCGGCATCTACCTCATCCTGTGTGGCTTCCGGAAAAGCGGGCTCTAGGGTGGCTTGGTCTGCGGGATTGGCTGCGGAGAAGGAGGAGGAACCCTTGGAGGATTCCTGACCGGCGATCAGTTGGACACCTTTGATTTCAGACATGAGCTCGTCAGTGTTTTCAAAGAGACCGAACCTGTAAAGGGTTTGTGTGATGGATCAGCAGGGACGCCAGTCGATCAATCGCAGTTGGGCGGACCGTCTACCCTTGAATTCGTTGATTTCCGGAGCACAGGCGATGGAGAAGCTGCCTGAGGGAAGGGAGGCGTCTCCGGCATTCCACCAGACGACCTTCGATTCCGCTGTGCCATCCGAGACATCGAAGCGGACGTGCTGCTTCTCCTTGCCCATGTAGTAGGGGGAGCCAAGCATCCTGAGATTGGATACCGAAACCACGACTGCGGGATTGCTGTTGCCAGTGGGTTCCAGCGCGCCTAGATCCTCCAGCTGCCTCAGGCCAAGTTCCGCAAGGCTGGCCTCCGCATCGAGTTGGATCTCTGGAACGAGCATCTCCTTGTTCAGTTGCCGACTTGCAATCTGTTTCATGCGGTCCCGGAAGGCCGGAAGCTGGTCGGCGGCGATCGTTAGTCCAGCCGCCATGGCATGGCCACCATGGGCGATCAAAAGATCATCACACTCCCTCAGTGCCGCTGCGAGGTCAAAGCCCTCGATGCTTCTTCCCGACCCTCGAAAGACGCCGCCTTCTCCACCGAGGATGAAGGTGGGGCGATGAAACCTGCGCAGGATTTTTGAAGCCACGATCCCGACGACTCCGATGTGCCAGAGAAGTTCTCCTTCCACGATCACCAGGTCCTCGTTCTCGTCAAAGCGGTGTTTCAGGTCACCTATGATCTGGTCGGCAATGGATCGGTCGATCCGCTGTCGTTCGCGGTTCTGTGTGTCGAGCTGCAGGGCGAGTTTGTGTGCGGAATCAAGGTCCCTGGAAAGCAGCAGCAGGAGGGCGTCCTGGGCCGTTTCCATGCGACCTGCCGCGTTCAGCCTTGGTCCCAGAGTGAAACCGATGGACTGGCTGTTGATCGGTCCCTCCAGTCCGGCCACTTCCTTCAAGGCGACCAGTCCCGGTCTTTCTGTCTTCGTCAGGCATCGTAGCCCCGCTGTTACCAGCAGGCGGTTTTCACCCTTCAAGGGAACAATGTCCGCGATGGTTCCCAAGGCGACGAGGTCGAGAGTGCGACGGATGTCGAAGGACTGGAAGCCATCCGTCTGTTGGTCACGCCCGTGCTTCAGGAGGGCATGCAGGAGCTTGAAGGCCAGTCCGGCCGAGCACAGTTCGGAGAAGGGCTTGGGATCCTCGTTGGAGGTCTGTGGGTTCACGAGCGCCACCGCGGGTGGGGGGGGATCGGAAACCTGATGATGGTCCAGGACGATGACATCCACTCCCTGCCCGGAAAGCCATTGAATGGACTCATTGGCGTTCGATCCACAGTCGACGGCGAGCATGAGGGAATGGGGTTTCTCCTCGAGGCAGTTCTCGATGCCTTGCCGGGTGAGGCCATAGCCTTCTTCCATCCGATGGGGAAGATACCAGTCGATCTGCCATCCCAGCGAGGAGAGGGAATCGAGGAGGAGGGTGGTGGCCGTGACTCCATCGACATCGTAATCACCGAACAGCACCATGCTTTCACCTGACTCCCTTGCCCTCCAGAGGCGCTCCACAGCCTTGTCCATGTCCGGCAGGAGAAACGGATCCCTGAGCTGGTTGAGCCTGGGAATAAGAAACTCATTTGCCTCCTCGCTGGAGGTGATTCCCCGATTCGCGAGACAGCGGGCAAGGAGTGGAGGCAGCGCGAGTTCCTCGAGGAGTTTCTTCTCGAGGAGGGGATTTCCGGGAAGATAGCTCCATCGGTGTTTCATGCAGCCTCCTCAGGGGCGGGGGGATCCTGTTCGGTATCCTTTCTGGAAGCCCTGATGGAAAGGCCAACCGAGGTCAGGAGTATGACACCCACCGCACAGAGTGAGACTTCGGTGGAGATCTTGAACCAGTGCATGATGACCATCTTGACACCGATGAAAACAAGGACCAGGCACAAACCGTATTTCAGGTAGCGGAAAATCTGCATGACCCCGGCCAGTGCGAAATAGAGGGATCGAAGTCCAAGGATGGCAAAGACGTTCGAGGTGAAGATGATGAATTTTTTCTGGGTGACTCCGAAGATGGCCGGGATGCTGTCGACGGCAAAGATCAGGTCGGTGGTCTCCACCATGATCAGGACCAGTGCCAGGGGCGTGAGGACCTTCTTTCCTTCCACCATGGCGATGAAGCTCTGGCCACAGAGTTTGTCCGTGACCGAAAAGCGCTTCTTGGCGAAGCGGATGAAAGGATTCTTCTCGGGTTCGACGCCATCTTCATCCGCTCCCAGCATCTTGAATCCACTCACGATGAGGAAGAGACCGAACACCACCAAGGTTCCCTTGAACATCTCCACCAGTTCCGCACCTGCGACGATCATGATGCCGCGCATGACAAGAGCACCCAGGATGCCCCAGAAAAGAACACGGTGCTGGTATTTGGGTGGTATCCGGAAGTAGCCGAAGATCAGGGCGATCACAAAGACGTTGTCCATCGAGAGGGACAACTCGATGATGTAGCCCGTGATGAATTCAAGTGCCTCTTCCTCACCCCGCAAGGGCACTAGGCACGACGCGAAGATCATCGCCAGGGTGAACCAGACGGTCGTCCAGGCGAGAGCCTCCTTGCATGAGATCTCCCGGGCCTCGCGATGGAACACCCCTAGGTCAAGGGCGAGGAGGAAGAGTATAAGAACAAGGAATCCAGCCCAATGCCATGGCGTGATCTCGACAATGGCAAGCATGAGGGATTGGACTCCTAGGCTTCCTGAATCACAATCGTGTCGTTGAAGGCGTGTTCGGCTGTCTTCGGCTTTTCACCCTTGTGCCACCAGAGAACCGTGGCGGCCGCGATGAAGATGCTCGAGTAGGTGCCTGTGATGATTCCAACCAGGAAGGTGA
>CAZKNW010000296.1:0-5430 GCA_964554035.1 uncultured Verrucomicrobiota bacterium | reverse complement strand
CGGGATTCCTATTCCATCTCGGGACTCTTCGAATGGGAGATCGACCTCTGGGGACGTCTCCGTTCCCAAAGGGATGCCCAGATCCTTGACCGGGATGCCTTGGCTGAAGACCTTGCGACCGGAAGGCTTCTCCTGAGTGCCGCCGTGGCGGAAACCTACTTCGGCATCCTGGAGCAGCGTGAACAGCTCTCCCTGATCCAGAAGCAGCTGCAGGTCAATGAGACCCTGCTGGAACTGACCCAGCTTCGCTTTGGCCAGGGACAGTCCTCCATTGTGGACGTGCTCCAGCAACGGGATCAGGTCTTCTCCACCACCAACCTGATTCCACAGATTGAGACGCGGCTCGCCGAACTGGAGAACGACCTCTCCGTGCTCCTTGGAAGACTGCCGGAGGGCGGATCATCCCTCCCTCGGGTCCATCCCCTGCCGGACGCGCCCCACTCCCCAGCCGTCGGAATCGCCTCACAGCTTCTTCGTCAAAGACCCGACCTGAGAGCCGCCGAGCTTCGCATCCGTGCCGCTGATCGACGCGTGGGCGCCGCGCTTGCAGACCGCTATCCACGTTTCGTGATCAATGCCTCGCTCGGGATCGAGGGCACCCCTTCTCCAGTGGCCATTGCGGCAAGGACTTTTGGCAATCTCGTTGCGCCCATCACGGACGGCGGTGCGCGCAAGGCGGTGATCGAGGCAAGACAGGCCGAGGTGAAGGAGCTTCTCGCCGACTACACGGAGACCTTCCTGATCGCCGTGGCCGAGGTCGAGTCCACCCTGGTGGCTGAGAAGCAGCAATCCATCCGGGTGGCCATGCTGGAGCGACAGGCGGATACAGCGGCCCGTCTGCTGAGGGAGACCCGCAACCGCTACTCCCAGGGTCTGACGGATTACCTGCCGGTGTTGAACGCCGTCACCAACGAACAAAACCTGCAGCGCACGCTGATCACCAGCAGGCGCGAACTCCTTACCTTGCGGGTGGCACTCCATCGGGCACTTGGTGGCCCGTTGACCAATCCGACCCAACCCGCTTCCTGAACTGATGACCCGCCGCGAAAAAATCACCACCCTGCTCGTCTCGGTCCTGATCGTCGCCGGAGGACTCGTCACCGCAGGCATCCTGCTCAAGACCGCACCCACCACCGAGCCCGAGGACAAGGCCAGCGGCAACAAGGTCGTCCAGGTCATGGACATCCAGCCCGGCGAACTGGATGTCACCATCACCGCCTACGGTCCGGTGATTCCCGCGCGACAGGTCGTCATCCAGCCCCAGGTAGGTGGACGCATCGTGGAGCAGCACCCGTCGCTGGTTCCAGGCGGATTCCTGAACAAGGGTGAGGAACTCGTCCGGATCGATCCTTCGGACTACGAACTCCGACTGATCGAGATGGAGGCGGCGCTTCAGGAGGCACGGTTTCAACTGGAGGTGGAGCGTGGCCGACAGGTCGTGGCCGAACGCGAATGGACGCTTCTCCAGAACGACCTTCCAGAGACGGACGTGAACAAGGCACTCGTGCTCAGGCAACCTCACCTCAAGCTGGCCGAGGCACGCATCCAGAGCGCCACCAACGAAATCGCCAAGGCGAAGCTCGCCCTCACCCGCACACGCGTGCAGGCCCCCTTCAACGCCATGGTCCTGAACGAGTCGGTGGAAGTGGGACAGCTCATGGATTCCGGCGACAATGTGGCCACATTGGTCGGCACCGATGAGGCATGGATACAGGCAACTCTTCCCCTCGGGGAACTCGCCCGGATCAAGATGCCCGACGGGGATCAACCCGGTGCCAGTGCCACGGTCACGCTGGACCTGGGGAGAGGCAATGAAGCCCGCTGGCAGGGACATGTCACCCATGTGCTCAGTGATCTCGACGGCGATGCACGGATGGCCCGCGTGCTGGTGACCATCAAGGATCCCTTCGGCCTTGAGACCAGGGACTCACCTGCCCCGTTGCTCATCGGAAGCTTTGTCCGCATCGACATCGAGGCCGGACGACTCACGGACGCCATTGAACTTCCCCGCCGCTCCATCCGTGAAGGCGGACGCATCTGGATCGCCGACAGGGACAACCTCCTTCGCATCCGGGAAATCCAGATCCTGTGGACCAATCCGGAAACCGTCCTCGTGGACAACGTCCTTGAGGAAGGCGACCGGGTAATCGTCAGCGGCCTCCGCAATGCGCTGCCCGAAACCAAACTGGATCCCGTCACTGTGGAACCCTAGTTGATGCCCAAGACCGGACAACCTGAATCCGCCCATCAGGGCATGCTCGCCTGGTTCGCAAGAAACCATGTGGCGGCCAACATCCTGATGCTGGCCGTCGTGATCATCGGCATCGTGGTCGCGAAGGACATACGGCAGGAGGTCTATCCTGCCTTCGCCCTCGATATCGTCGAGGTGGACATGCAATACCGGGGGGCCAGCCCCGAGGAGGTGGAACGCACCATCCTGCTTCCGATCGAGGCCGAGATCCGCGGCATGGATCTCGTTCGGAGACTCAACTCCTACGCACGGGAGGGAAGAGGCTACGTCCGGGTCGAAGTCATGCCTGGATTCGACCGTGACCGGGCGCTTCAGGAAATCACGGCCGCCGTCCAACGCATCAACCTCTTCCCAGCCGATGCCGAACCCCCGGAAGTTTCCCTGGAAGACGGAAGACGACGCAGCGTCATTACCCTCGCTGTCTCCGGAGATCTTGATCAGCGCGCACTCATCGACTTTGCACGCGACCTGGAGGACAAGTTGCTTGCCGACCCGATGATATCCAACGTCGTGCTCCGTGGCGTCCGCGAGCCCGAGATCCATGTCGAGATCCCCCAGGAGAAGCTCAGGGCCCTTGGCCTGACCCTGGGCGACGTGGCCAGTGCCATCAACACACTGGCCCTCGACGTGCCCGCCGGAACCCTCCGTACTCCTGGAGGGGATTTCCTCCTGCGCACCACCGAGCGCAAGGATTTCGCAAGCCAGTTCGCCGAGATCACCGTGGTCAGTTCACTCAATGGAGCCGAGGTGAAACTCGCCGACATCGCATCCGTTCGTGATGATTTTGAGGAGTCGGAACGCGAGGCCTACTTCAATGGAAGACGCGCCGTCTTTCTCTACGTCTCCAATTCACCCTCCCAACCGCCCCTTGAGGTTGCCAAGGCCGTCCGGCGCTTCGTGGAAAGGATACGCCCCACCCTGCCAGACAGTGTGGACGTGACCCTTTCCCGCGACCGGTCCGAGGACTACCAGGAGCGACTCACCCTCCTCCTGATCAACGGCGCCGTGGGACTGATCCTGGTCCTGCTGGCCCTTGGCCTGTTCCTGGAATTGCGCGTGGCCTTCTGGACCGCTGTCGGCATTCCCGTCTCGATCCTCGGCTCCCTGATCCTGATGCCATTGATGGATGCCAGCATCAACATGATTTCCCTCTTCGGCTTCATCGTGACGCTGGGCATCGTCGTGGACGATGCCGTGGTCGTGGGTGAGGACATCTTCCACAAGCTGTCGCTCGGGATGTCACGCATGGAGGCCGCCGTGGAGGGTGTGAAGGAGATGACCGTGCCGGTCCTGTTCGCTGTCTCCACCAACATCATTGCCTTCCTTCCCCTGCTCTTCGTTCCGGGCGAGGCAGGTCGTTTCTTCAAGATTCTGCCCGCAGTGGTGATCGCGGTCTTCACCGTTTCACTCGTGGAGTGTCTCCTGATTCTTCCCGCCCATCTCGCCTACACGCACAAGCGCTCGGGTCAAAGTTCCTTCCTGAGCCGCTTCGACAAGAAGCAGACCGTCTTTCGCCAGAGGCTGGACGACTTCATCGAACACCTCTACCAGCCCGCCCTGAAGACCGCGGTCCGTTTTCGCTACCTGACCCTGTCGATCTTCCTCGCGGGACTCTTCATCATCGGTGCCTTTGTTTTCAGCGGCAGAATCAGTTTCGCCTTCCGCCCCACCATTGAAACGACCTTCATCCAGGCGGAAATCTCCCTCCCTTCGGGTACCCCGGTGAAACGCACACGCGAAGTCTGTTTCCTCGTCCAGGACGCCGCAAAACGCGCCGTGGAACGTGCGGGCGGGGACAAGATCCTCGTCGGCATCTTCAACGAGGTGGCCGATGGTGGAAGCAACTCCGGCGAGGTTTCGGTCACGCTGGTCCCCCAAAGCCAGCGGGAGGTCACAGGCGAACAGTTCGCCAACATCTGGCGCGAGGAAATCGGTGTCATTCCCGATGTGGAATCCATCTTCTTCGATTACCTCTACGGCCCGGGAGGCGAAGCCGAGGTCAACATCGAGCTGTCCCACCCTGATCTCGACACCCTGCGCGCCGCCGCCACCAAGGTGGCCGAGGCCATTGATCGCTACCCCGGTGTGGAGGACGTCAGGAGGGGCTTCGGCCGCGAGATGCCCCAGTTCAACTTCGAGATCAAGCCGACCGGACGAAGCATGGGCATCACAGCGCGTGACCTCGGTCGCCAGATCCGGAACGCCTTCTTTGGTGCCGAGGCATTGAGGCAACCAAGGGGCCGGGAAGAAGTCCGCGTGATGGTAAAACTTCCGGATGAGGACCGTCAGTCACTGGCAGGCATCGATGAACTGATCATCCGTGCCCCGAACGGCGGCGAGATTCCCCTGGGTGAGGCTGCGGTGATTACCATGACCAACGCACCGGTCCGGATCGAGCGAGTGGATGGAGCACGGGTGGTGGATGTCACCGCCAACGTGATCCCCGGCGTCAACAACGGCAACCGAATCCTCGCCGCCTTCTCCAAGTCCGAACTGCCCGAAATCCTTCATGAATTCCCGGGATTACGTTACACCTTCGAAGGCGAACAAAGGGAGCAAAGGGAGGCCATGAGCGACCTGAGCTGGGGACTGCTGGCAGCCATGTTCGCCATCTTCGCCATCATGGCGTCGATCCTTCGCAGCTACATCCAGCCTGTCATCGTGCTGCTCACCATTCCCTGGAGTCTGGCGGGCGCGGTCTTCGGGCACATGATGCTTGGATTCGAGCTCAGCATCTTCAGCGTCTTCGGAATGATCGCCCTCTGCGGCATGGTCGTGAACGGTGCCTTCGTTCTCGCCGTCACCCGCAACCGACTGTTGGAGAAGGGTGAGAACAAGAATCTCGTGACCGAACAGGCGGCCATGCGTCGCTTCCGCCCCATCCTGCTCACGGCCCTGACCACCTTCCTTGGCCTGGGGCCCATGATCTTCGAGACCTCCACCCAGGCTCTGTTCCTCGTGCCCATGGCCATCTCACTGGGTGTCGGCACGCTCGTCTCCGCCGTCGTCATCCTCTTCCTCATCCCGGCCGTCTACGCCATCGTTGAAGACTTTGCCGGTGCCGACCTTCGCGAAGCCATCCCGGAAGAAAGCGAAAACGCACATCCTGAACTGGAGAAGAAGGCCTAGGGCCAATCGACATTCACTTCAACCAGATGAGCGAAGCTGCTAGGTAAAGA
>CAZKNW010000295.1:0-5436 GCA_964554035.1 uncultured Verrucomicrobiota bacterium | reverse complement strand
AGATCGATGTCAAGGGACGCAGCCTGGATGAGGTCTCGGGAGCGGCGGCGGCATTGATGTTCGGATTGATTGGAGATTTTGGACCCTACAGCGTGAATCCCGATCCAGCCAACTTCCTGATGCCTTCCAGTGAGCTTCAGATCGTTCCGCAGGACAAGGCACTGCTCAAGGTCGGCCTGAACAGGTCCGACGTGGGCTGGGCGGCCCAGGCGAATGGTGATGGGATCCTGTTCTTTCGCCAGTACGAGAGGAATGGTGAGTTGCTGGACATGAAGGTGATCAGCAGCCGTTCCTTCTCGGAAGACCCCGTGGAAGCGATTCTGGCCGCTCCGATGGCCACTGGGATTGGAGACGTTGTTGATCTTCGGAATGTCGCGGAGGTCAGGAGGGTGCTGGGACCCGATGAGATCAGGCACGTGGACAGGTCGAGGGCGGTGACTCTTCAGTTCACTCCACCTCCGGGATTGCCATTGGAGACAGCCATTGACCAGGTCAATGCCAAGGTGGATCAGTTGAAGCAGCAGGGTGCCATCCGCCCGGGCATCGAGGTGGGCCTTGCTGGATCTGCGGGCAAGCTGAATGAAATCAAGGAGGCGCTTCTGGGAACCGACAGCCTTGTGGGGACCCTGACCAGTTCCATGTTCCTCGCATTCCTTGTTGTCTACCTGGTGCTGGTCGTGCTCTTCCAGAGCTGGTCCTCGCCGGTCGTGATCATGCTTTCCGTTCCCTTGGCCACCCTGGGCGGGTTCCTTGGGCTGGCCTTGGTTCACTACTGGAGTCTTGTTGATCCCTACATGCCGGTGCAGAACCTGGACATGCTGAGCATCCTCGGTTTCGTGATTCTCGCAGGCGTGGTGGTGAACAATGCCATTCTGATCATTCACCAGACCTTGAACTTCATCGCGGATCCCACAAGACATCTTGAGACGCCTGATGAGGCGATCATCGCCTCCGTGAAGAGCCGCGTCCGACCGATCCTGATGAGTTCTCTCACCTCGGTGGGTGGGATGATTCCGCTGGTCCTGCTTCCCGGTGCCGGTTCCGAGCTTTACCGGGGATTGGGTGCCGTGGTGGTGGGTGGACTCCTGGTTTCCACGATCTTTACCCTCATCCTTGTTCCCGCGGTGCTGAGTGTCTTCTTCACCGTGTTCAAGCCGACGAAACCCATCACTCATGGGGAAGGGGAGGTGCAGGCATGAGACACGCGACGCTGATGTTCATAACGGCTTCGGCCCTGTGCCTGGGTGGTTGCACCTCGTTGACGAAGCGCATGTCACCTGATGTGGAGAAGGCTGCCCCGAAGACCGAAGGGAGGTTCATCGAAGCTGATCGATCCAATGGTGAGCCGGAGAAGAAGCGGTGGGTTGAGGATTGGTGGAAGGTTTATGATGAACCGGTTCTCGCGAAATGGATGATCCAGTTGTCCGAGGCCAACGCGAATCTGGAAGTGGCCGCAGCGAGAGTTGACCGTAGCCTTGCTGCCCTGGGCGTCACACGAAGCGCGTTGTTCCCAGGGTTCTCTGCCAAGGCCACCACCATCCGACAGAGGGATTCCCTGAACAACCTCCTCTTTCCCATCACGATGCCGGAATATTCGAGATACTCACTGGGAGTGAACGCTTCCTGGGAGATTGACCTTTGGGGGAGGGTGAAGGGAATGACCCGGGCGGCACGGATGGAGGCTGAGGCGGAGAACAACCGATATGAGGACGTCCTCCTTTCGCTTCAGGTCCAGTTGGCTGAGCAGTTCTTAAGGCGTCAGGCGCTCTTGAAGGAGAGGGAGATCCGGGATGCGGTCCTTCAACTGACCGAGGCCGGCCTGCAAATTGAGGAAGCGCGACTGGAGGCAGGTGATGCCGTGGCCAGCGAGGTGGAGTCGGCCCGTCAGCGCCTTACTTCCGTTATGGCTTCCCTCGAGGTCCTTCGCAGGGAAACCGGCAAGGTGGAACATTCCATTGCCGAGCTGCTGGGAATCCTGCCATCGGAACTTGAGATCCCGGAGTTGCCCGGGAGCAACATGGTAATGCCCAGGGTCCCTGTCGGTATTCCTGGTGATCTGCTGCTTCAACGCCCGGACCTGAGGGAAGCGGACCGCAGGCTTGAGAAGAGCTCGATTCAGGTGGGTGTCAGCCGGGTCGGCTATCTCCCGAGGATTACGCTTCTGGGCAGCGGAGGCGTCGCCAGTCTCAAGGCAAAGAACCTTTTTGAAGCCGACAGCGGACTTTTCAGCATAGGACCTGAGGTGGATGTTCCCGTCTTTCGCTTTGGGGCCGTCTCCTCGGCGGTGGCCCAGGCGCGTGCCGAGTGGAAGGAGGCAATCGCGGCGATGAAGTCCACCTTCCTGACCGCGGCCAGGGAGGTCGATGATGCCCTGCTGGATATCAAGGGACTGGAGCGTGAACAATCTCTCCAGAGAATGGCCATGGAATCGAGCCAGCGAGCGGCTGATGAGGCCAAAGCGCGCTATGAGACGGGGCTTTCCACCTACGTCGAATGGCTTCTGGCGCAGGAAAGTGTCTCGGTTAACGCATTGCAGGAGAATCAGTTGCAGCTGGATGCAAGGCTGGCGCGCCTGCGGCTGATCCAGGCGCTCGGCGGGGTTTGGGAGACAGTGGAAGAGCCTTTGGTAAAGTCCGATTAGGAGGCCATCAGTGATGGGAAATCGATCATCGGCTAGAAGGTTGCGGTCCAGCGGGAGGCCCTCTAGGATGCGCCGCCTATGAGCGATGAAGCTAAGGAAACCCTGTTCAACAGCGCTGGTGAGCGTTCGGACGGAAGAGCCAACGATGGGCTCAGGGATATTGTGTTCAGGAATGGTATTGCACCCCACGCCACCGGTTCGACCCTCATCGAATGGGGCAATACGCGGGTGATTTGTTCGGTCATGATCGAGGAGGAGGTTCCACGCTGGATGAAATACCAGAATGTCTCTGGAGGGTGGATCACTGCGGAGTATTCCATGCTTCCGTATTCGACGCTTTCCAGAAAGCAGAGGGACTCTTCGCGCGGTAAACAGGACGGGCGTTCCGTCGAGATCCAGCGCCTGATCGGTCGTTCCATGCGTTCGGCTGTGGATCTGGACAAGCTGGGTGCAAGGACGGCCTGGATCGACTGTGATGTGCTGCAGGCGGACGGAGGCACCCGGACCGCCTCCATCACCGGAGCCTACGTGGCGCTGGTCCTTGCCGTTCAGAAGCTCATGGCCGATGGCTTGTTGTCGGAATCCCCGCTTTGCAATGAAGTGGCCGCCGTCAGTGTGGGGGTCGTGGAGGGCAAGACTCTTCTGGATCTCCGCTATGTTGAGGATGCCGCCGCAGAGGTGGACATGAACCTGGTGATGACCAGCAAGGGGGAATTCATCGAGGTGCAGGGAACGGGCGAGGAGTCCACCTTCACCCCAGACCAGCTTCAGGAGATGCTGGCCTACGGGAAGACGGGTGTGGATGCCTTGAACGCCATTCAGCTGGAAGCCATCGCCGCAGGCAGTCCTTCATGAGCGAGGTGACACGCATCTTCCTTGTCCGTCATGGCGACGTGGAGGAGAAGTATCACGAGGTGTTTGGGGGACGCCTTGAGATGAGGCTTTCCGAGAAGGGGAAGGCCCAGGCAGAAGCGCTGGGGGATTTCTTCCGTGGCAAGAGGATCGATGCCTTCTACTGCAGCCCGATGATCCGGACCCGTGAAACATTCGCGCCGATTGGAAGGGCCTGTGGCGTGGAGGAACCCGTGATCGAGGAAGGGTTCAGGGAGGTGGATTTTGGCGATTGGACGGGGAAGACCTGGCGTGAGGTCGAGAAGGAGTATCAGATGGAGGCCCATGTCTGGCTGGAATGGCTGACCGAGGGACTCATCCCCAATGCAGAGCCCATTGCTGACTATGAGGCGCGCATTTCGTCGGCGCTCTACCAGATGATTGAGAGGGAGAAGGGGCGCAAGGTGCTGGTGGTGTGCCATGGCGGTGTCATCCGGATGATGTTGTCCCTCATGCTCAACCTGCCCATGAGGGAAATGGGAGCCTTTGAGATCGAATACGGAAGCGTCTCCGTGATCGATTTCCGCAATCCGGGAACGAAGGCCAGGTTGATCAGCCATGCGCCTTGGAGAGAATTGTAAGAACATGAGCAAACAGTCGCAGCCAAAGGAATTGAGGGAGGTCTCGGTAACCTGTCAGCTTGAGGCGGAAGAGGCCGTCGTGGAGTTGATGCACAGGGAGTTCGACATCCCTCCATCGGTTTTCGCCGTGCCCGAGCGAAACGAGACCAAGGTATCCGTCTATCTTGAGGATGTGGATGGGTTTCCCACCTCGACACGTCGCAAGCTGCAGAAGGAGCTGGAGTTCATTGGTGAGTGTGGACTGAACGTCGAGCCTTGGGAGATCAACACCCGGAAGATTGAGAATGAGGACTGGGCCGAATCCTGGAAGAAGCATTTCCATCCGATTCATATCGGTGACAAGCTGTTGATCAAGCCGGACTGGAGCGACGAGGCGCCGAAGGATGGACAGCAGGTGGTTATCCTGAATCCGGGACTGAGTTTCGGAACCGGACAGCACCCGACCACACTTTACTGTCTGGAGGAAATCGTGGAGGCACTGGGCAAGGGCTCGCTGAAGAGTTTCATCGACATTGGAACGGGGTCGGGAATTCTTGCGATTTCGGCAGCCAAGCTGGGCGTTGAGCAGATTCTTGGAATCGATTTTGATCCGGAGGCCATCCGGATCGCCTCGGAGAACGGGGAACTCAACAAGGTGGACTCCCTCCTCGAATTCAGGGTGGAAGACCTCACTGAGATTCCAAAACGGGGACTTGGGAAATATGACCTTGTCTGTGCCAACCTGATTTTCGATCTCTTGATCAGCGAGCGCCAGCGGATCGTGAATCATGTCGGTGAGGGAGGTCGACTGGTTCTGGCGGGTATCCTGGAAAGGCAGTATCCCAGGGTGGCCGAAGCCTTCGAGCAAGTGGGATTCAAGGAGGTTGCCAGCCGCGAGCTGGGAGAGTGGAAGTCCGGCACCTTCGAAAGGGCATAGCAGCCTGTTTGAAGATGAAAGACAACCCTGCTGCTCGCGGCGGATTACCGTCGACCTGCCGGTTTTCCGTGATCTTCATTCTTCAACCTCAAGCGAACCCGAATCCCCGATAAGGTGCCTTTGGGTATTCCATCTGTAGACAGACCCTTCTGGATCCACAGGCGGGGATCGGAGGAGGCGGATTTCCGCCAGGAAAGCTTGCCCATGGCAGGGTGGATTTCGGGCTTCAGGAACGCGTGAACTTCGTAATTCACTCCAGCCAAGGGAGTTCTCATTCCTACTGTGGATGAGAGCTTAAGTAGTAACGGGAACGTTAAAGTTGATAACGAGACTTCAGTTCCCAATCCGATCTTGACGAAATGACGACCTCGGATTATTCCGTTAACAGTCCGACCAGAGGTCAGTGA
>CAZKNW010000294.1:0-5447 GCA_964554035.1 uncultured Verrucomicrobiota bacterium | reverse complement strand
GGTTGGCACCCTCTAGGAATCCAGCGCTCTCAGGAGCGGTGATGGAGATGGCACCCATGTAGGACTTCTCAGACTCGTCTGCAACTCCAGTGGTGAAACGGGTTCCTCCGAGGTTACGGACGGCATTGTAGGACTCAGCGATACCACCCATGACAGAAATCATGTCATTGATCGTGTAGCTGGCCAAGAAACCAGTGTGCGAAGTTGGCTCGATGCTCCAACCGAGGCTACGGGAGAAGATCGGGTTGTCACCGACACCGCCGTATTCGTAACCGATGATGGTGTCGAAAAGACCCATCTTCAGGTCGATTCCGTTTCCGACAGGAACGCGGAGATCAACGTAGGCCTGCTTCACGGCGAAATCGGTACCAGTACCAAGGGCACTGCCGATACCACCCGCGTCAGGGCCCATGAAGAGCTCAGCCTTGTATCCAGCGGACCATTCGCCTTCATCAATCGGCTTCGAGATCGCGACGCTAACAGCATCGATGTTGAATCCGTCCTGACCCGCGGCGTCGTTGAACGACTTACCAGGGGTGAGTGCATTACCCGTTCCAGGCTTCCAGATAGCGGACGTCGAAACGTAACCGCTAAGGGTGGTGCCGGAAACGGCCGTCATTACAGTTTCGTCAGCTGCAGTTGCTGCTGACGCCATACTGACAACACCAAGTGCTGCCAGAGCTTTTGTCCAGTTGTTTAGCTTCATACCAATCAGTTCCTCCTGCGATGGATATGTATTATCTTTTGTTTTGGTTTTCAAAATTGCCACTCGAAACAGTCAAGCGACAAGTGCTTCTCACATTTAGCGGCGCAGGCTAGCACTCGCCAAATTCAATGCAATAAAAAATTTTGCCCTATTTTTGAACATCCGGGGCGAGCCAAAACCCCAGAATACAAAGGATTTCCGACGATAACGTTTCTCGCTGTCATGCACCCAGTGCCCCCCGCACCGCTGCCGGGAAGATCTCCTGCACATCCCCTTCGATTCTCAAAGTTACGAAAGGAAGGCCATCCTGGTCCGTCGGCCCCTGATTCACGACCACATAGGGAATTCCTCTTTTGGCCGCCATCAGCGGGATACCAGCTGCCGGAAAAACGCCCAAGGTGCTTCCCAGCGCAATAACCAGGTCTGCCTCCAGAGCGGCTGTTTCCGCCCTGAGGAGGTCGGCCGAACGCAGGGACTGGCCGAAGCTGATGGTCGCCGGCTTGAGGAATCCACCACAGGAACAGGTGGGCGGTATCCGGGTCGATTCAAACTGTCGGAAGGCTTCATCCGGGACATCCAGCCATCCACAGGTCTGGCACTGCACCGAGGTATTGGTCCCATGGATCTCGACAAGACGACTGGCCGAAGTCCCCGCCTTGGAATGCAACCCATCAATGTTCTGGGTCACCAGACAATCCAGTTTACCGACCTTTTCGAGATCCACGGCCGCCAGATGGGAGGGCGTTGGTTCCGCCTTCTTGAAATGGGGCCATGCCTCCAGCTTCTGGTCCCAATGCTCGATGCGGGCCTCCTCCGAGGACATGAAATCGTCGTAATAAACAGGCTGCCGACGCTTCCAGACCCCATTGGGGCCCCTGAAATCGGGAATACCCGACCCTGTGGAGATTCCAGCTCCCGTAAACAGGAGAATCCTGGATGCCTCACGAATCAGGTTTGAGAGCTGTTGGAAGTCGTCCATCCGGATTTCTAGATGGGATAGGAACCCAGCACCTTGACGAAACTGCACTGGTCCTGGAGCTCTGTCAGTGCCTTGGCCACCTTCCGGTCCTCGTAATGCCCGTCCACATCCGCATAAAAGAAGTACTCCCATGCCTTGCGCTTGCTGGGTCGGCTCTCGATCTTCGTCAGGTTGATCCGGTTCTTCCGGAAAGGCTCCAGGGAATTGTGGAGTGAACCCACCTTGTGGGTGATCGAGAACATGATACTGGTCCGGTCATTTCCCGTGGGAGGGCTGCAGGTGCGACCCAGAACGAGGAACCGCGTCGCATTCGCGGCATTGTCCTGGATGTTCTTCTCGATGACCGGCAGCTGATACTTCTCCGCTGCAATGGCCCCGGCCAGTGCCCCGGCGTGCTTCTCCTTCCGCGCCAGCTCTGCGGACCTTGCGTTGGAGGACGTCTCCACGATTTCAACGTGTGGCAGGTTGATCTGAATCCAACCACGACATTGGGAAAGGGACTGCGGATGGGTATAAAGCTTTCGGATGTTCTCCTTCTTGGTCTTGGAGAGCAGGCACTGCTGGATGGGGAGAATGATCTGGGCCACCACCTTCAGGTCACTGTCGACAAACATGTCCAGAGTGTGCGTGACCACGCCTTCGGTCGAGTTTTCGACGGGAACCACACCATAATCGGCACGATGCTTGGAAACCTCCGTGAAGACGTCGGTGATGGTCTTGTGGGGCGCATAGGTGAGGCTGCTGCCGAACCTACGGATGGCCGCCTGGTGGGTGAAAGTGGCCTCAGGCCCGAGGTAGGCGATGGTCATCGTCTTCTGAAGGGCCAGCGAACTGGACATCACCTCCCGGTAGATGGCGACGATGGCCTCGTCCTGGATGGGACCCTCATTGAGCCCACACAACCGGTCCAGGAGCTGTTTTTCGCGATGGGGCGCGTAGATTTCGAGTCCTGCCTTGACCTTGTTCCTGCCGATGCCCAAGGCGTGCTTGGTCCGCCGGTTCAGCAGCTTGATGATCTGGGCATCAATCTTGTCGATGGCGGCTCTGTGTTGGTCGTTGGTCATTTCGACTTGGGGGTTAGGACTTTTCGGCTTCTGTCTCTTCTGGAGAGGCGTCTTCCTCGTCACCCGCATCTCCGGTTTCGGCCTCGGGAGCAGGATTCTTGTCGGAATCCATATCCTCAAGCGTCATCTGGTCCTCTTCCTGGGTTTCCAGGTCGGGTGTGGTGGTCACCAGCGATTCCGGATTCTGAAGCTGGATTCGGCGCAATTCATCGGCGGCAGGAAGTTCCTCCAGGTCACCGAGACCGAAGAATTCAAGGAATGCCGGGGTGGTTCCGTAAAGGGTGGGTCTGCCGGGCAGCTCAGCCGTGCCGGTCTTCTCAACAAGGCCCCTCTCAACCAGCGTGCTCACCACACCGTCGACTGCCACACCACGGATCTCCTCCATCTCGGCACGGGTCAAGGGCTGGCGATAAGCGATGATGGCCAGGGTCTCCAGCGCGGGCTTGGAGAGGCGGGCAGGCTTGGGCTTCTCACCCACCAACGAACGGATCCACGGAGCGAACTCGGGCTTGCTGACATACTGCCACGATCCCGCCACGCAGGTAAGCCGGTAGGTCCGGTCCAATTCCTTGGACTCCTTCTCGAGCTCCTTCAGTGCCGCCTCAAGGTCGTCATATTTGGTCCGCTTGAGGGCCTTGGCGCCGGGGATTTCCTGCTCGGCCTGTTCCGATTCCTTTGCCACATCCTTGAGGACCTCCCTCAATTCCTTCACGGAAAGGGGTTTTTGTGAGGCAAAAAGAATGGCTTCCAATACTTGCTTGAGCTCCATGTTCAGGGCGTTTCCTTGCTTTCTCCGTCTGCGGCCTGGCCCTGGACCCCTTCGTCCGCGCCAGCCGATTCATCCTCTTCGTCTTCCTCCTGTCCGGAATTCATGTCTTCAGGATCCCTCCGGACCACCTCAATCTCGCCGAAATTCTCCGACTGTTCCACACGCATGTGACGCAGGCGAATGAGTT
Organism: uncultured Verrucomicrobiota bacterium; assembly: GCA_964554035.1. GTDB lineage: Bacteria > Verrucomicrobiota > Verrucomicrobiia > Limisphaerales > CAZKNW01 > CAZKNW01. The sequence continues at coordinate 1,742 of CAZKNW010000294.1, read as the reverse complement.
CCAGCATGGCAAGGAAGGTGACAACCACCTCAACCCGGTTGGCCGCCTGCTCAAAGAATTCAGTAAACCGGAAGCGTTCCCCTCCGGACAGCTTCTCCCGGATCATCGCAATCTTGTCGCTGACGGTCCAACGGTCCTGGACGATCTCGCGGGATTCATCCTCCTTGTCCTCGAAGCGCTTGAGGATGGCGCTGACGGCATCGAGGAGGTCCAGCACGCTCAGCTTGGTATCCGGCAGGCTGTCCGGCTCGTCGAAATGGGGTTTGGGCGCGATTCTGGGAAAGATCAGGTCCTGTTCCCCCGCCCTTTGCTCCAGCTGGGCCGCAGCATCCTTGTACTTCTTGTACTCAACCAGCTGGCGAATCAGCTCCCAGCGCGGATCCTCCTCATCCTCGTCATCCTCAACCTCCTCGCGCTTGTCCACGGGGAGCAACTCCTTGCTCTTGATGTAGAGCAGGGAGGCAGCCATCACCAGAAACTCGCCCGCCACCTCGATGTCGAGATCCTTCATTTTCTCGACATACTCGATGAAGTCGGAGGCGAGCTTGGACATGTTGACATCATAGATGTCGACCTCCTGTTTCCGCACAAGGTGCAGCAGGAGATCCAACGGTCCATCAAAGACATCAAACTGAACCCTGAACTCGGACATTCCGGTTTTCTGACAAAAAAGACCGGCCCCGATGGAGGGCGGTCAAAGGGACGGCATAGTAAAGACGGGGCTTTTGGCTTGGCAATGCTTTGCTTGGACGGGTTTTCAACAGGTTATTGACAGGTTTGACCCAGAACACCATGGGTTCCCTGTGCCGCGTCACGCCCTCCAGCTTCTTCTCCTTCTCACGGTCCCGCTGCTTGCGGACCCTCATCCGCTGATCCGAAAGGGACAAGACCACTTCCGTTTTGTCTACGAGATCCAGTTGCCCGCAATCCATGACCTGGGACGGATCTGGATCCCCCTGGCTTCCTCTGACCGTTTCCAAGAGGTCATGATCGAAAGCCAGCCAACCGGAAAGGAGTTCCTGACCCGGGTGGAGAAGAAGCATGGTAATACCTACCTGACCGCTGAACTGGGCAGGGACCATTCCAACCAGATTCTGGAAGTCTCCTATAAGGTTGGGAGGAAGGAAAAGGGAATCTACCGGGAAGAACGTACCATGAGGGTGGTAAGGCACCTGGTAGCCGACCGCCTCATTCCACGCTCTCCACGCCTCAAGGAACTGGCCAGACAGGCTGTTGGAAACAGGACCCATCCGATGGAAAAAGCACGGGCACTCTACGACCACACCCTGGAGCGCATGAGCTATGATAAATCAGGGACAGGCTGGGGCCAGGGCGATGCCCTCTTTGCCTGCGACAGCCGAAAAGGCAATTGCACGGACTTTCATTCCTATTTCATCGGGCTCTGTCGATCGCTTGGCATTCCGGCCCGCTTCGCCATCGGATTCACCATCCCGGCCGATTCCGAAAAGGGAGAGGTTTCCGGCTATCACTGCTGGGCGGAATTTCACGCAGGTGAAACATGGGTTCCGGTGGACATCAGTGAGGCGGACAAACACCCTGAATTGACCGATTACTATTTCGGACATCACCCTGCAAACCGCTTTGAAATATCCAATGGAAGGGATCTCCCGCTGGAACCCGTTCCTTCTGTGGGAGCGGTGAATTTCCTCATCCACCCTTTGTTGGAACTAGGGCCAATCGACATTCAGGGTTGTACAAGGGGCGGTTCTGGTGTTGAAATG
>CAZKNW010000293.1:0-5472 GCA_964554035.1 uncultured Verrucomicrobiota bacterium | reverse complement strand
TGACGTGGTCATCCACGCCATCGAACTGAAAGCCCTGGCTCACCTGTGCCGCGCCAATGGAGGTTCCATTCACGAGAGTTCCATGGTTGGAACCGGCATAATCCCCGGCATGACCCTCTCCAAGCCAGGTACCGACCAGTCCGGACGGGGCCACCACCTTGGGCAGTGTCTTCAGGTCTGCACCCGCCTCATGAATCGACAGGATCTCCATCGCCGTCAATGCACGCGAGTAGACGGTCACCTCGTCGATACCACCATTGAAGACATACTTGGGGGAGGCCGGGCTTGGTCCTCCCGCGCCGATCGAGATCAGGTCACTGTCGGTGGAGGAGAAGGCACCCAGGGCATCATCCAGAAAAGCCGCTTCCACTCCGTTGATGTACACCCTGAGCCCATCGCCCGTCTTCCAAGTGGCCGCCACATGGCTCCATCTCCCCGTGGGAACAACGGAAGTCGAAGTGACCGATTGAGAGCTCCCTGTCTCCCCCGTCCGGCCAAACCCGATGATCCTTCCGTCGTTGAGAGCAAACAGTCCAAACCGGGTCCAATCGGAAGAGCCTGTATTCTCACCAAAGATCTGACCTCCGAAACCCTCATCGTTGCTGTGATCTCCGTCAGGTCGGATCCACGCCTCAATGGTCGCTTCCGTCAGGTCCTTGAAAAAACCTGGGGAGTCGATGGTGACGATGTCGTCCACTCCGTCAAAGGTGAAGCCGTAGGTTCCCTTCCCGAGCCCGAACATGGCACCATTCTCGGGCGTGCCATGGCTGCCTCCAAGGTGGTCTCGGGCATTGTTTTCCCCACGCCACCAGGAGAGGGGGTCAGAAGGTAGATCGGCTGGGTCCGCGGAGAGCGTATCAACGAGCAGGAAAGTGGCTGAGAAAAGACATACAGCCCATTTCTGCGAAACGATTTGAGATATTCTCATGACAATTGCGCATCTTTTGGGTTTTTCGGGGCTATTTCCTTATACCAAAGTCTCAAAAGCTCATTTCATACCACACCACATTATTGCTGGCATGGCCGGCAATCAGGATGTCCAGGTCACCGTCTCCATCCATGTCTTCAAGACGCAGGTCATAGGAACCCTGCCCTCGGTCGATGACGTGCTTGGTGAAGGCGCCCTTCCCATCATTCTCATACCAGGCCACGACTCCATCCGCCTCCTTGCCACAAGTGGCAAGATCGATATCGCCGTCCCCGTCCATGTCCGCGACGGCCAGGCTGTGGGGATAGATCATTTCAGGATCGATCTCGATCTTCTCGAACCCGAGCCCCTTGAACCAGAGAACGCCCTTTCCATGTCCCCGTGTGGCGAGGTAGTCCATGTGCCCATCCCTGTCGACGTCGGCGGGAATGATGTTGCTGGCACCGGGTTCCTTGTCAGAGAGAAGATGTTTCGTCCATGGGAGTTTCCCAGACTTCGGTTGTTCCCACCATGCAAACCATTCCCCTCCAGGAAAATTCTCACCACCCTTGGCTCCGCAGGCGATGTCGGGAAGCCCGTCGCCATTCACATCGCCAAGGCCCATGTAATGGGAGCCACCGGGAGCATCCCCTTGGGCGAAGACATGACGATTCCATGATTTGGCCTCCTTTGGGTTCTGAGGGATTGAAAGCCAGGCGATCGAATTGGGAAATTTCGTGGAAGGAGCCGTTCGCCCCGAATTGGCAATGAGGTCCAACTTGCCATCCCGATCCACGTCCCCGGTGATCAGGCAATGGGTGCCAAGGATCTCATCATCCACGGTGCGGTGGATCCATTCGCCCTTGAGGGGATCCGCGGGGCATTCCAGCCAGAAGACCGTGTTGTTGGAACCGACCAGATCCTGGTCTCCATCACCATCGACATCCATCAGGCAGCTGTGGATGCAGGCCGATCTGGGATGGTTCCGCGAAAGCCCCCTCTGGAAGGTGAAGACACGATGTGGATTCCAATCGGGAGCAAGATGCAGCACCACATGACCGCCGTAGGAGGCCAGCACGTCCTTGAGGCCATCGCCATTCCAGTCGGAGGCAACCACTGAGTTGATGCCCCCCGGCTGACGGGGAACAATCACATGCTTCTTCCAATCGGCCTGAGTTGCCGCGGAAAAAGACAAGAGAAGACAGACTGCGTTAAGAAGGGATTTCATGCCTTGGATCGACTGAGGTGAATCCTTTCAGAGCCACCCAAACCCACAAGGAAATAAGCATCCGTCATCCACGATGACCTGTTTTACACAAGATTTTGATCATCCTCACAATTCCCTTACAAAGGTCGGCCTTCATCATGGCAAGGCAAACAACGATCTTCGGGTGGTCCCGTCGAAACTGATCATGAAGGCGATAGATTCGAAACACAGGTGGCTCTGCATGGCGATGGTCGTGTGGATGTGGGCATGCAACTCCTTCGCGGGGACAGGAGTCGTCGATCTCGACAACCTCCCAAACTACGCAAACCAGACGATTCCAAGCTACATCACCCGGGACAACACCCCGGTCGACAACCCCATCACCGACAAGGGGGCCCTGCTGGGTCGCGTGCTCTTCTACGACAAGCAGCTCTCCTCCAACAACACCGTCGCCTGCGCCACCTGCCACAAGCAGTCACACGGTTTCAGCGATCCGGACATTGCCAGCCAGGGCGTGAACGGCACCACAGGCCGCCACTCCATGCGTCTGATCAACGCCCGCTTCTCGGATGAGGCCAACTTCTTCTGGGATGAGCGCGTCCCCAGCACGGAGGAACAGGTCACCAAGCCAATCCAGGATCACAACGAGATGGGCTTCAGCGGAAGCGACGGTGATCCCAGCTTCTCGGATCTGATCACCAAGATGGAAGGTTTGAGCTACTACCCAAGGCTCTTCGAGGAGGTCTTCGGCGACTCCACGATCACCGAGGACCGCATGAAGCTGGCCATTGCCCAGTTCGTCCGCAGCATCCAGTCCTTCGACTCGAAATTTGACCAGGGTCGCGCCATGGCCCCCAGTGACGTGGTCAACTTCCAGAACTTCACCGCGGACGAGAACGCGGGAAAGACCCTGTTCTTCCAACCGGGAACCTTCACCGGCAGCGTGCGGACCGGAGGTGGAGGTGGCTGTGCTGGATGTCACCAGGGTCCCGAGTTCTCCATCGACCCCAATTCCGGAAACAATGGAGCGATCAACGCCATCGGAGGAGGCACGGACCGAACCAACACCAAGTCCCCTTCCCTGCGGGACCTGGATGGCCCCTTTGGCACGAATGGACCCTTCATGCACGATGGCAACGACGCCAGCATTGAGGATGCGATCGAGCACTACAGCAGTGGCATTGTCGGGAACATGGGACTGGATGGACGCCTTCGCCGTGGGGGCGGCCCCGCCCAACTCAATTTCACAACGACCGAAAAGGCACAGCTTGCCGCCTTCCTGCGTACGCTGACGGGAAGCAATGTCTATACGGACGAGAAGTGGTCCGACCCCTTTGCCGTGAATGGCGAGCTCACGGTTCTACCCATCGAAAAGACAACGCCCACCGTCACCCTCGCATCTTCTGCCAATCCGTCCGACCTGGGAGCAAGCTTCACCATCACCGCAACGGTCGCAGCCGTGTCACCCGCCACCGGCACCCCTACCGGAACCGTCACCTTCAACAACGGCGAATCCAGCTTCGCCACGGTCACGCTCGACGGAAACGGACAGGCGAGCTTCTCAAGCAACCAGTATTCCGTGGGCACACACACCTTCACGGCCACCTACAATGGCGACGACTATTTCAACTCCGCCAGCTCATCCGGTTTGGCCCAAACCATCGAACTCCCCCCCAACAATGATCCTGCGGCCAACGCCGGCTCCGACCAGACGGTGGTGGTCGGCGAAACGGTATCCCTGAACGGAGCGTTCACCGATGTGGACGGCATCGACACGCATACCTTTGCATGGGACTACAACTACAACGGAGAAAGTTTCACCGCGGACACGACGGACCAGAACACAACGACCACCTACAGTTCGCCCGGGACCTATACCGTGTATTTCAGGGTGACCGACAGCCGTGGTGGCTACGACTACGATTCCCTCATCATCACGGTGGAAAAGGCGGATGTGGTGGCAAACATCACCTCCAACAGTCCCAATCCTTCCGAGGAGGGCGAGGCGGTCACTTTCACAGCCACCTTCGCAGCAGCCTCTCCCGGATCCGGAACGATTACAGGAACGGCACGCTGGTATGCCGGAGAGCAGTACTTCGGCGAATCCACCATTACCGGAGAAGCAACGACCAAGGAAATCACCTTCTCAAGCGCGGGCACCTACAACATCAATGTAAGGTTTCCCGGCGACAGCAGCTACAACTCCAACAATTCATCCACGGTGGAACAGGTCGTGACCGTGCCCAAGAAGGTCACCTCACTCAGCGTGACACGTCTGACCAATCCCGCCATTCAGGGGGAATCCAACCAATTGCAAATCACCATGGGCTTCGAAAGCTACGTCGGGATTCCCACCGAGCCCATCCTTCTCTATCTGGGTGAGACGCAATACAAGTCGGACACCATGGACGCGGATGCGGAGGCCCATTTCGGTCTACACACGCTCCCCATCGGCAGCCATGAACTCACGGCCGTCTTCGAAGGAAACGACACCTACAAGGCTAGCTCAACGACCTTCACCCTGGTCGTCTTTGGCGGCTATGACTTCGGCGATGCGCCCGAGACAGAGACCAGCTACCTGACCACCCTCGCCAACGACGGTGCCCGACACAAGATCACCGACCTTTTCCTCGGTTCCGGCGTAACCAAGGAGGAGGATGGGCAACCCACCGCAAGTGCGGACGGTGACACGGACGATGGGGTCACGATCCCGGCACTGGAAATGGGAACAACGGTGGAAGTCACGGTAGTGTCATCCGGGGCGGGCAAACTCGACGCATGGATCGACTGGAACAGCGACGAGGAATGGGAACCAAGCGAGAAGGTCCTGTCCTCATACGATGTGTCCGCCGGCAGCAACATCATTCCAATCGAAGTCCCCTGCATCGAAGGCCAGAACGATTCCGTCGCACGCTTTCGCCTGAGCTCCGCTGGTGGACTTTCAACGACGGGGGAAGCCGAGGACGGCGAAGTCGAGGACTACGTGGTCACGATCCAGGACACCATCCCGCCGGTCTTGACCGTTCCGGACGACATCAGCATCAACAATGATCCCGGCACTTGTGGGGCAAGGGTGATGTATACCGTCACAGCCACGGACAATTGCGGAACCCCGACCCTGGTGGGGATCAGCACCGGACAGTCAGCACCGCACATAGTAGCTGAAACACCGGCCCCGGCCAGCGGCAGCACCTTCGAAGGCGGTGTCACCTGGTTGACCTTCACCGCCACCGACAACTTTGGAAACAAGTCCGTCGACTCCTTCAAGATCACCGTCAACGACACCGAGGCACCTGTCATCACCGGTCCGTCGGATGTCACCATCGAAGCGGATTCAAGGGAATGTTCCGCCTCCTAT
>CAZKNW010000292.1:0-5514 GCA_964554035.1 uncultured Verrucomicrobiota bacterium | reverse complement strand
TAGGAATATTTGCCGTCGGATCCCTTGACCATGCCGTAGCCGCTGGAGGTCTTCACCCAGTCGGCACCGGCGCGCTCACAGAGTTCGCAAAGCTTCTTCTTGAAGTCGTCACTGCTGAGGCCCGCCCCGCCGTCGGTGAGGTAGTCATTCTCGAAGATCACCTTCACCTTGGCGCCGTGGGAATGCGCCTCGTCACAAACGGCCTTCACGTCCTGCTCCACATAGTCCCAGTCGCCGCTCATCGCCTTGCCGATATTAACCACCATGTCGATCTCCTTGGCTCCATCCTTGCAGGCCAGCTCCGTCTCGTAGCGCTTGGACTCGGTTACGGAATTCCCCTGGGGAAAGCCAATCACGCAACCCACGATGACATCCGTGCCATTCAGCAATTCCACTGCCTGCTTGACGGCATAGGGCTTGATGCAGACCGATGCCACATCGTACTTCGCAGCCAGCTTGCAGCCCTCCTCCAAGTCCGCGTCCGTCATCGTCGGATGCAGCAGGGAGTGATCGATCATCTTGGCGAGTTCCTCGTAGGTGTATTTCATGAAATCAGATGGATTGAATTGCGAAAACCAACGTGGCTAAGCCACCTTGATTCGTCAACCTCCGATTGTTCACCATGAAGGACATGAAGAAGAGAAAGAGGAAAAAAGGTTCTCTCACGGAGTCACTGAGTATCACAGCGGAAGAGGCATTGGAAATGCATGCATTTCCAAAAACTCCGTGAATCTCCGTGCATCCGCCTGTCCCGCCACCGCGGGGAGAAAAACTCTTTCCATCTGCGTGATCTGCGCCATCTGAGGATCCACGTCTTGGCAGACGCGGCTACTTGTCTGCGGCCTGCTGGGCGAGGGCCAGTCCGCCCCACATTCCTGCATCACCGCCCAGGGTGGACGGTTCGATTCTTACATCGTCGGGAGGAAACATCCCAACGCGTCTTTTCACCACCCCAGAAACTTCCTCAAAGAATTCCTCACCAAGGTAGGAGGCTCCTCCGCCTAGAACAATGGCCTCGGGATGCAGGACGCAGATCACATTGGAAACCGCGATTCCCACGTATCCGGCAATCTCCTTCAACTCATCCGCCACGGCCTTATCCCCTTCCCTGGCCGCTTCCGCCATGGTGGACGCATTCACGCGATTGAGGTCGGCATTCACCTTCTCCCTCAGGCGTGGTGCCCTTCCGGAAAGCATCAGCGCGACACCTCTTCCGGCAATGGCACTGCCGCTGGCAACTGCCTCCAGGCAACCTTGGTTTCCACAACCGCAAAGGGGTCCATTCTGCAGGACGGTCTGGTGCCCGAGTTCCCCGGCGGCACCCAGTGCGCCCAAGCGAAGCTCTCCATCGATGACCACACCACCACCGATTCCCGTTCCGAGGCCAAAGTAGGCAAAGGTCTGGACCCCTTGCTTTCCAATACCGAAGTGAAGTTCACCAAGGGTGGCGGTTCGTGCATCGTTGAGAATCCGGACGGGACAATTGAAGGCCTCCTTCAGGAAGGGAACGACCGCAACATCCCTCCACTGGGTGGGAAGATTGGGTAGAAAGCGGGTATGCCCCTTTTCGAGATCCACCAGACCGGGAACACCAATGCCGATCCCCACGGCCTGAGCCTGTTTCTTCTCCAGTTGCTCCTGAACAAGTTCCGCCATCCGTCCGAGGACAGCATCCGGGCCTTCATGGGAGGCGGTGGGAACGCTCTCCTCGGAGAGGAGATTCAAGTCCCGATCCGCCAGGGCGCAGGCAATCTTGGTTCCACCAAGATCCAGGCTGACGAAGGCTTCGGTCATGCCTCCGCGATCTCGCGCGACATGAACTGCCTGAGATAGCGCGCACTTTGGCGAAGGGCTCCCTTTCGACCCTCAATGGTCTTCTCATAGGGACGGTCCTCCACCTCAATGCAGACGGGCCCGGTGTAACCCACCTCTCCCAGCACGCTAAAAAAACGTCCCCAGTTCACCTGCCCCAGACCGGGCAGCTTTGGGGTATGGTACTCGAGCGGATGGGCAAGGATACCCACGTCGTTGAGGAGATCCTTGTCGACGATGGCGTCCTTCGCATGGACGTGGAAAAGCTTGGAGGCGAACTCCTTCAAGGGCCGGACCTCATCCATCTGCATCCAGATCAGGTGGGAGGGATCATAGTTCAGGCCGAAGTGATCACTGTCGATGTCGTTGAACATCCTGCGCCAGATGGCAGGACTGATTGCAAGGTTCTTGCCCCCGGGCCATTCGTCCTTGGTGAAAAGCATGGGGCAGTTCTCGATGCCGATCCGGACACCCGTGTCCTCGGCCCGCTTCACGAGCGGTTTCCACACCTCGAGAAAGCGCGGCCAGTTGTCATCGACCGACTTGGCGGGATCACGCCCGATGAAGCCGGTCACGGTCTTCAGCCCCAGCTTGGGGGCGGCATCGATGAGGCGGGCGAAGTGGTCGATGTAGGTCTGCCCCTCCTCCATGTCGGCCACAAGTGGATTCGGGTAGTAACCCAGAGAACTGATCTCCACATTCTTTTCCGCCAGCTTGCCAACGATCTCGTCCGCCTGGGTCTGGGAAAGGTCAGTCACGTCCACGTGGGTGACGCCGGCATAACGACGCTCCGCCTTGCCTTTGGGCCAACACATCATCTCCACGCAGGAGAACTTTTCCAATGAGGCAAAATCCAGGACCTCATCCAGGGTCTGGTCCGCAAGAATCGCACTGACAAATCCGAGTTTCATAATGTTTTCGTTTTGCTGTTCTAACTTAACCCACCTTCACCCACTTCTGTTCCGCATGGCTCTTCAGGATGGCTTCACAGACGAGGATCTCGCGATGCCCATCCGCGAAGGACGCAAATTCGGAAGCCGCCTTGAAATCGCCCGCTTCAATGTGCTTGTAGAAGGAACGGAAGCACATCTTGAAGGTGTCGGGGAAGCCTTCGTTGTGACCTCCTGGATAGTCGGAATAGCCAGCAGCATGACCACTGAGCAACCCCGGATCCTTCATGAGCACCTGGTTGGCTTCACCTCGGTGCCCGATCCACAGCTCATTGGGTCTTTCACCATTCCACTCGATCGCCTTCCTTGATCCGGAGATCTCATAGCGCAGGCAATTCTTGCGACCCGCCGTGGTCTGTGAAACGAAAAGGTTCCCTCGCGCACCGTTGTCGAGGCGAAGTGCAATCACCGCCACGTCATCGGTGGTAATGGAAATCTCCTCGGTCTCCTGATCACCGCCCTTGCCACTAGAAAAGGTCTGGACCTCACCCTTTGGACGCTTGCGCACAGGGTGAACCGTATGGAGATCGGCAAAGACCTCCGTGACTTCATGCCCGGTGATGTTCTGGACCAGGTCCAGCCAATGCGTCCCGATGTCTGCCACCGCACGCAGTTCTCCACCTTCCTCGGCCAGCACACGCCAGTTGTAGTCGGTGTCGAAGAGGAGCCAGTCCTGCACGTAGCTTCCGAAGACGGAAAAGATGTCCCCCAGCTCACCTGCCCTTGCCTGCGCCTTGGCTTCCTGATTGAGGGGATAGAAACGGATGTTGTAGTTCACGCCGCTGGCACAGTTGCTCTCGGCAGCCAGCTTCACGAGGGCACTGCTCTCCTCAGCATTCATCGCCAGGGGCTTCTCGCAGAGGACGTGCTTTCCCGCCTGCAAGGCCTTGGACGCCTGCTCGAAATGAAGACGGTTGGGCGTGGTGATGTGGACCGCGTCGATCTCCTCATCCGCTATCAATTCATCGTAGGAGGCATACCCCTTGGAGATGTCCAGCTGAGCTGCAGCCTTCCTCGATTTCTCCGCCGACGAACCATGAATTCCCACCAATTGAACCCCCTTGGTCCGTTTCAATGCCTCGGCATGAACCATGCCCATGAAGCCCGTGCCCGTAATTGCGACTTTGATCATTAATCAAGAATGGATGAGCCACCACGGTGAAACAGGGCGGATGGGGAGACAAGGGAAAAGGGGGAAAGTGGCGGAAGAGGAGGGATTCGAACCCCCGGAACGGGTTTAGCCGTTCACTCGATTTCGAGTCGAGCGCCTTCAACCGGACTCAGCCACTCTTCCCGCCTGCCAACGCGAAACGCGTCGGGAAGGAGAGACTTGCCGAAAACAGGGAGTTTCCGCAAGCCGTAGTTGTGGCGGTGATTCGGGCTGGTCTAAATGAGGAAGGAAGGAAATCAGGAACTTTCTTCTCCTCTGCGCCCCAGCTGCTTGGCTTGAGCCTGTCGAAAGACCTCTGCGTAAGACTTCTTCTTCATGATCTTCGAGTGCTTCATGGTTGATGAAAATCCTCCCTGAAGAAAACGGACCAAAACGGCCCACTTTTTCGCTAACGGAGTCTTCGTTACCCATCTGTTTCAAAATCCCCCATTTTTGAAATGGACAGCCCGTGGCGGTGGCCTAACTTCTCTTAACGAAATGACCCTGGAAGACGGCCACGTGATTGCGACGCTGCTTCTGATCCTCCTGTCCATCGTGATACTGGGGATCTGCGCCATGACGTTGTTCGTCCGCCACTGGCTTCACCGTCGTGGAAGGCTTGAGGGTATTCCCGAGGGTCTCTTCCCATCCTCGGAAACCGTCGACTTCACCCTGACCGACCCAGCCTGGGCAGGCAGACCCCGTCCCCGAGCATGGCTGGCTGTGCGGAGCCGCAACGCCGAGGCCGTGGAGAAGGCGCTCGGGGTCAAGCGGGCGGGTATCTGCAACTGGGAGGATGGACTCGCGGCCGCTGAGGAAGGCGCCTCCTTCATCGCACCGCCCGTCAACGACTGGATCCTGGTGTTTGGATCGGTCCTACCCGACCCGGGGGAAGATGTGGATTCCTGCTTCCGTTTCCTTTCCGACCTCAGCGCCGGCATCGGCCAGATCCAGTTCTTCCAACGGGACCCGGTTCTCGCCCAACACGCGTGGGTGAAGGTGAATTATGGAAAGGTCATACGGGCCTACGCCTGGGCCGGGGAAACCCTCTGGAACCAGGGCCGCCCCACCCCGGTCGAAACCCAGGCAGGGGTCCATTGCCTCAACTATGGCGACAAGGTGGCGGGCGATTTCTACAACCTTCCCGACTCCATCATGGCCAACGTCGACAAGGTGGCACTCATCGCCTCGCGCTGGAGCCTGGACCCGGCCTCGATCGAGGAGGACATCTTCGAATCAGGCCGTGGTATCCTCTGCCACCCTTCCTGATCCACCGTGTCCCGCACCCACTGTCCCAACTGCGGAGCGGATCTTTCCCCCAACGCCGTCGTCTGCCACGAATGTGGAGCCGATGATGAAACCGGCTGGCGGGATGAGGATGCCGTGGACCTGGGTCTGGGCCTGACCGACGAGGACTTCGACTACGAGGCCTTCATCAAAAGGGAGTTCCGTAAGGAACACCGATCCGGACAGAAGCTATGGGTGATCCTCACCGCACTGGTCATGCTGATCATCTTCGCCCTGGTTTTCATCTAACAGGAGGAAACAGAGAGGGTGGAAATCAGGCGAGCTGCACAAGGAGACAAGGAGGCGATTATCGCA
>CAZKNW010000291.1:5295-5544 GCA_964554035.1 uncultured Verrucomicrobiota bacterium | reverse complement strand
GATTCCGCCTCCTTCCGGTCATACTCAAATCCAAGCAGATAGGTGCTGAACACCATCCGTGTTCCATCAGGGGAAACATCCATCCCGGTTGCAAAGGGCACTCCCACCTCACCGATCTTGACTGCCGTCACCTTGTGTCTCCCGGCCAGCCTGGGAAGTGGAACACGGAAGACGTTACAGCCTCCCTCCCTCCGCTTGTCTGCGAGATAGACAACACCCATGACCGGATCGACCGCCACCGATTCGCAG
>CAZKNW010000291.1:0-5285 GCA_964554035.1 uncultured Verrucomicrobiota bacterium | reverse complement strand
AATCTCTATGTTTGTCTGATCTAGGCCCCAAAAAGCGCCCTCTAGTCGCCACCCGCTCAGTTGACCTTGGCCATCACGGAATTCAAGACCTGAAAACTTTGTGAATCCCAATTCTTGTCGGATTTGAGCAAGCTGCTCTTTCGGTGTGTCAATACTAGTATATCGATCAACCGCAGTCCCTGGCGCCGCCCTCATACTCCAGGTCCAGAGTCGCCCAGACAGGTTCACTTTGGGTATCTCCTACTTCATGAATCACAGGTTCTTCCAAGAAATAGAGCTGCACGGACTTGCGACGACTGCGATTGTCTCCCACGTCCCCGATCAGGAGCATGGGAATCCCGTTCAACTCATAGGAGGCTATATCCTCCCAATCACGCGCCAGGGCCCCGTCAATCAGGAGCACCTTCTTCGTCTGCCCCTTTTCATCCACAAGGAAAAGACGTGCTGAGTCACCCGAATCATTGTGGGTCCAGAAACCACCCGGCAACCGGCGAGACATCGCAAGTCCACTGCTTTCCGTGATCCGGGTGTCCCTGAAGACAAACAGCTCCTTTCCAGCCTCGTAGGGCACACGTGGCGTTTCCGAGGCGCTCACCTCGGAGATCATCAACGCCAGCATCCAGATCAAAATCATTCGAAACATCTCGCCACAATCTAGATCCACCGCGTTCCCGGTCAAAGCCTGTGTGTGAAAAGATTGAGCGCGCCTATCGCCTGCACATTGACACCTTTATCTGCTTGTGCATTAGTTCGCACATGGCAACCAACATTGAATTGGATGAAGAACTTCTTTCGAAGGCCATGGAATTGGGACATATCCGAACAAAGAAGGATGCCGTTCACCAGGCCCTGAAGGAGTTCGTCCAAAGAAGGGAACAGGTACGGATTCTTGAACTGTTTGGAACCGTTGAACCGGATCCCACCCATGACTACAAGAAACAGCGTCGAGCCGGATGAAGGTCATCGTGGATACCGACGTATGGTCGGAGGCCTTTCGTAAGCGCAAGGGAACACCGTCGACCCATGTCAGGGAACTGACGGACCTTGTTCAGGAGGGACGAATCGAGCTGATCGGTCCAATAAGAATGGAGATCCTTTCAGGCATTCGTGATCCGGGGCAGTTTGATCAATTCGAACAACGCCTGGCCGCCTTTCCTGATCGTCCCATTCCTCAGGATTGCTATGTGCTGGCCGCGAGGTTCTTCAATCAATGCCGATCGAAGGGAATTCAGGGTTCCAATACCGATTTTCTCATCTGCGCCTGCGCCGTGAGCTGGGAGCTACCGATTCTGACCAAGGACAAGGATTACAACAATTACTCCAAGCATCTACCCATCGACCTGTTAAAGCCGAGAAAACGCTAGAAAGGTTCTAGAGATCTTCGCTATCCAGCTCTTTCCCTTTCTTCATGATCTTCATGCCCTTCATGGTTCGCCCCAAGCCCTTCCGACCTTTTTGAGATTGGATTTAGGGGCCGGTTTCCCCTACATATTCCCCCTTTGCGCCCAAATCGGGCCAAGGAACACCCGTTCGCATACCTCAAAATGAAGAAGCAAATCGAAATCTATGACACGACGCTGCGTGATGGCACGCAGGGAGAAGGAATCAATTTTTCCGTCGCGGACAAGATTCGAATTGCCGAGAAGCTCGATGCCTTCGGGATTCATTACATCGAGGGCGGCTGGCCAGGATCCAACCCCAAGGACATCGAGTTCTTCCGGGAGGCGGCCAAGCGCAAGTGGAAGAATGCCAGGATCGCGGCCTTCGGCTCCACCCGTCGCAAGAAGGTGCTGGCCAAGGATGATCCCCAGGTCCAGCTCCTCATCGAGGCCAAGACGCCGGTGGTGACCATCTTCGGAAAGACTTGGCTTCTCCACGTGAAGGAAGTCATCAAGACCACCCCCGAGGAGAACCTCGCCATGATCCGCGACACCGTGGCCTTCCTGAAGAGCAAGGGGAAGTATGTGATCTACGATGCCGAGCACGCCTTTGACGGATACAAGGATGAGCCCGAATACGCCCTCGCCACCTTCAAGGCGGCCGAGGAAGGCGGTGCGGACTTCGTGATCCTCTGCGACACCAATGGTGGCTCCCTGCCCTCCGAGATCGCCAAGATCACCCAGGCCGCCATGGACCATGTGAGCTGCAAGGTCGGCATCCACACCCACAACGACATCGGGGTGGGCGTTGCCAATGCCCTGGCCTCGGTCGAGGTGGGCGCGCTTCAGGTTCAGGGAACCATCAACGGCTATGGCGAACGGACCGGCAACTGCAACCTGACCAGCGTCATCCCCAATCTGTCCTACAAGATGGGCATCAAGACGGTTCCGGCCGCATCGCTGAATAAGCTGACCGAGATTTCCCAGTTTGTGGATGAGATCGCCAATGTACGTCATGACGTCCACCAGCCTTGGGTGGGCGCCACCGCCTTTGCCCACAAGGGAGGCATGCACGTGAATGCGGTCCAGAAGGTCGCCCACAGCTTTGAGCACATCCAGCCCGAGAAGGTGGGCAACCGCCGACGCATCCTGGTCAGCGACCTGAGCGGACGCTCCAACATCGTCATGAAGGCGCAGGAACTCGGCTTCAAGGTGGACAACAACACGCCGGAGCTGAAGGCGATCCTCGCCCACGTGAAACAACTGGAGCATGAAGGCTACGAATTCGAGGCCGCCGAGGCGTCTCTCGCACTTCTGATCCGCCGCGATCTTCGCCATGAGGCGCCTCCCTTCTCAGTGGAAGGTTACCACGTGTCCATGCGTCGCGAAGGTGAGGGCGATGTCTGTCAGGCCACCATCAAGGTAAGGGTCGGCGACGAGGTCGAGCACACTGTGGCCGAGGGTGATGGCCCGGTGAACGCACTTGACGGTGCACTACGCCGCGCACTCCGGACCTTCTTTCCGAAGGCCATGCGCAACGTGGTGCTGTCCGACTACAAGGTACGCATCATCGACACCGGTTCAGGCACCGCAGCCAAGACCCGCGTCCTCATCGAGTCCACCAATGGCAAGGACGAGTGGGGGACGGTCGGCGCCCATGAGAACATCATCGAGGCCAGCCTTCACGCCCTCGTCGACAGTCTGGAATACGCGCTGATCCTGAAGCAGTCGAAGAAGAGCTGATTTATCATCCATCCCGGTCACAGCGTCGGGATGGAACCTCCTTTCAAGAACACCTTACCCAGCGGCCTCAACCACCGCAGACAGAGCAAACATGGCAGAAATCCCCAAGGCATACGAACCCAAGGAAGCTGAGGAAAAGTGGTATCAATTCTGGCAGGACCAGGGCTGTTTCACCGCCGATCCGGAATCATCCAAGCCCGCCTATTCCATCGTCATCCCGCCACCCAACGTGACCGGCATGCTGCACATGGGACATGTCCTGAACAACACGATCCAGGACATCCTTGCCCGTCGTGCGCGAATGGAGGGCAAGGAGGTCCTTTGGCTCCCCGGCACCGACCACGCAGGCATCGCCACCCAGGTGATGGTGGAGAAGGACATCAAGAAGGAAGGCCACACCAAGGAATCCCTCGGTCGCGATGAATTCCTCAAGCGCGTCTGGGAATGGAAGGACAAGCACGGCGGCATTATCATCAACCAGCTCAAGAAGCTGGGCTGTTCCTGTGACTGGAGCCGCGAGCGCTTCACCATGGATGAGGAGTATTCCAAGTGCGTGCAAAGCGTCTTTGTGGACCTTTACAAGAAAGGCTACATCTACCGCGGCAAGCGCATGGTGAACTGGTGCCCTGCCTCACTGACCGCACTTTCCGATGAAGAAGTGGAGATGAAGCCCCAGAAGGGATTCCTCTACTACTTCAAGGTTGAGGTGGCCGAGGAGCGTGGAACCTTCCTGCCCATCGCCACCACCCGTCCGGAAACCATCCCCGGTGACACGGCCATT
The DNA here is from genome assembly GCA_964554035.1 of uncultured Verrucomicrobiota bacterium. GTDB lineage: Bacteria > Verrucomicrobiota > Verrucomicrobiia > Limisphaerales > CAZKNW01 > CAZKNW01. The sequence goes on along the minus strand of CAZKNW010000291.1, from coordinate 1,382 downwards.
GCGGTGAACCCCAACGATCCCCGTTACGGCAAGTTCGTGGGCAAGCACGCCATCCGTCCCCTCCCCCGTGAAAACCAGGCGCACATCCCGATCGTGGCCGATGAACACATCGACATCGAGTTCGGCACCGGTGTGCTCAAGGTGACCCCGGCCCACGACAAGGCTGACTTCGAGATCGGCCAACGTCACGGCCTGGAAGCCATCGAGGTGATCGACGCCGCCGGCAACATGAATGAAGCCGCCGGTGAGGACCTGAAGGGCATGGAGCGTTTCAAGGCCCGTAAACGCGCTTCGGAGCTTCTTGAGGAAATGGGCTCGCTTGAGAAGGAAGAGGACTACGAAAACAGCGTGGGCTTCAGCGAACGCGCCAAGGTGCCCATCGAGCCCCGCCTCAGTGAGCAGTGGTTCCTGAAGTATCCCGCCATCGAGAAGTCCACCTCCTGCGTGGCCGATGGCGAAATGAAATTTTACCCGGACCGCTGGGCCAAGACCTACAGCCACTGGATGACCAACATCCAGGACTGGTGCATCAGCCGGCAGCTCTGGTGGGGACATCGCATCCCGGTGTGGTATCACAAGGAGACCGGTGAGGTGCACTGCGATATCGAGGCACCGGCCGATGCCGACAACTGGACGCAGGACCCGGACGTGCTCGACACCTGGTTCAGCTCATGGCTCTGGCCTTTTGCCACCATGGGATGGCCCGAGGAGACCAGCACGCTCAAGCGTTTCTATCCGACCACCGACCTCGTGACGGGCCCCGACATCATCTTCTTCTGGGTCGCCCGCATGATCATGGCCGGATACGAGTACATGGGAGACCTGCCTTTCAAGAATGTGTACTTCACCGGCATTATCCGCGACAAGACGGGCCGCAAGATGTCCAAGACCTTGGGCAACTCACCCGATCCGCTCGTGCTCATCGACAAGTATGGTGCCGATGCCCTGCGCTTTGGAACCATGCGCAGCGCCCCGCTGGGTGCGGATGTGAAGTTCGATGAGAAGGATGTGGAGCTTGGACGCAACTTTTGCAACAAGCTGTGGAATGCGTGTCGCTTCCGTCAGATGCAGGGTGGCGAGACCGAGGGCGAGATTCGTCCCGAACTTCTCACCAGCGATGACAAATGGATCCTCCGTCGCTTCAACACGGCGCTGACCGAGATCAAAGAGCAGTTTGACGGCTATCGTTTCACGGGCGTCACCCAGACGCTTTACCAGTTCTTCTGGACCGAGTATTGCGACTGGTATGTGGAGTCCTGCAAGGCGGCGTTCTTCGGCGAGGATGAGACTCTGAAGGCCAACAAGCTGGCGGTGATCGACTTCCTGCTTTCCAACACGCTGCGGATCTTCTATGGCGCCGATCTGCCCGAGGCCTTGCCCTA
>CAZKNW010000290.1:0-5556 GCA_964554035.1 uncultured Verrucomicrobiota bacterium | reverse complement strand
AGCAGGGAGGCAGGCCGCTTGAATACGTTGGAATCCATCAGATTGGGATCCGGATCGAAGATTTCTCCAAGGCAATTGAGGAGATTCAGGGTGGTCATCATGTGGTTTCCTGGGAGATGGAAAGCGAGGTCCTGAGGGAGGCGGAGCATTACCTGATGGAGGAGGTGACGGATCAGGTTGGACTCTCGAACGTGCCAATTGAAGACAACTGGAAGCTACCCTTCACCAGAGCCACGGAATACCGGTTCCAAATGGCCGTGGACGATTTTGATCTGGATGGCTGGCTGGACATTCTGGTGGTGAACGGAGTCAATCGTCCCTTGCTGCTAAAAAATGAAAAGGGAGGGTTCCGGGATGTGGCCGAGGAGGTGGGATTGGGCGCCTACGGCAAGTTGGGGCTCCAAGGGGTGGAGAAGTCCCCCTTTACCTATCTTTGTGGATGGATCGACTATGACAATGATGGTGATCGGGACCTTGTTGTCGGTCACAGGCTGCTCCGCAACGACGAAGGGAGCCAGTTTGTTGACGTGACTGCTGAGAGCGACCTGACCTTCGATTCAGAGCCGATGGGCTTTTATCCGATAGACTACGATTGCGATGGTGATCTGGATATTTATGTCCTGTATCAGGGTGAATACCTGGATCATGACGCGGATGGAAAACCGCTACCTTGGGTCGGGGACAATGCAACGGGAGGCTTGAATGTGCTCTGGCAGAATCAGGGTGATGGAAGTTTTGTTGATGTGACGGAAGCGGCCAACGCAGGCGGCGGGAACAGACACTCCTTTGCAGCGACCTGGATGTTCTACAACGAGGATCATTTTCCGGATGTCTACATTGCCAATGATTTCGGTGAGAATGTCATGCTGCTGAACAAGGGTGATGGAACCTTCGAGGACATCACCAAGTCCACTGGGAGTGGCGACTTTGCGACCAGCATGGGGGTTGCGAGTGATGACCTCGACAATGACGGGCAGGATGAGATCTACGTGGCCAACATGTTTTCCAAGATGGGCCGGAGGATTATTGCCCATGTTGGAGAGGATGATTATCCGGAAGGAGTCTTCGAGCAGATCAAGGGGTCGTGCGCCGGCAATCGCCTTTACTCAAGGACGGGTTCGGACGGGACCTTCAAGGATCTCAGTGAGGATTTTGGAATCAATGGTGTGGGATGGGCCTATGCTCCTGCGATGGTGGATGTCGATCAGGATGGACTTCTTGATTTGTATGCAACAACGGGATTCCTCAGTTTTGAACGGGGGAAGCCCGACGGCTGAACGTGCCTCTGGCGGGCTGTCGTGTCACAGCCCCTTGACAGAACATGTGCCTTGCCTGAACTGGGGAATCTCGACCGGGAATCCGGCGAATTCTGGGTCGGCAACCCCTTCATGATCTCCCAGGTGGGAGAGAACCTGAGCGCTTATGAGCGCAACCGCCTTTTCCTGAACGTTGGAGGAGACGGGTTTCTCGATGCTTCATTCACCTCTTCGGTGGATCTTGATTCCGACTCCCGAAGCGTCGTGCATGCTGATTTTGATCGAGATGGTCGTGAAGACCTCCTGGTGGGGAGCGTGGGAGGAGGCCCCTTGCGACTCTTTCTGAACCGGTTCGAAGTGAATGGCAAGGGTTTCCGGTTGCTGCTTCATGACGGAACCGGAGGCAATGTTTCAGGCATTGGATCGCGGATCATCGTCCATACCGACAAGCGCAAGCTGTTCAGAAAGCACTTCATGAGGAACCAGTTCCAGGGACAGAATCCAGCGGAGACCTTCGTGGGACTCCGTTCGGATGAGTCCCTCGCCAAGATCGAGGTTCGGTGGCCGGACGGGAGTGTCCAGTTTTTCGGGCCGCAAAAGGTAGGCGATTCCAAGGTCGTGACCCTCGAGAAGCAGTAGCGTATCAGTTCTCGATTTCTAGGACGGGTGCGAACTGTTCGGGGGCGTGTTCTTCAGCCTCATTCTGGAAGATGACCTTGATGGAATGAAACCGGTCGGTCCTCCACTGATCTTCCTCCAACAACCAGTTTTTGACAAACTCGGCAACCGCCATGCGGCACTGTTCCCGAATCATGTTCTTGTGGGGGACATCCCCGGCATACATCTCGAGTGTCGGAGTAATGCTTTTCTGGAGGTCTTCCATCTGCTCGCTCTCGTTGAGTCTTGCCCAGCCCCTGTCCGAACGCTTTTCCATCCGGTCGGTGTGGATGGCGGGTGGCATGGCGGGATGGAAGTCGGGAGCGATGACGACACAGGTGTGGCCCTTGACATCAAGACTCCACGGTCCGTTCAAGGAGATGAGATACCGGTAAGTGACGGGAACCTTGATTTCCGAGGTCGTGGTCCCGAGATAAACCAGATCCCACATTGTGGTCTTCGTGTCGGTCCGGGTGAAGGTCTCAGTGGTGTGGAGTTTCGCCACCTCAAGCTGATTCCCGCCAGGGCTCATGGAAGGAATGGCGGAAGTGAAGGAGTGGGTGATCTGTCCTTTGGTGAAACGCCCTGCTGCCTCGACGGCAGCATCCGCGACCGTGTCGATGGATTGGGTGATGCCGTCCTTGACGGCGGTGGTGGCCTCTTCTCCCGTCTTGATCGTGATGATGAATCCTATCAGGGCAAAAAGACCCAGGAATATCATCGCAATGGGCCAGCGCCACGCATCCATGGGGTTCGGTTCCTCCGGACCCCGGACTGGGGTCTCCGGGGCGGCGGCGGTCTTGTTCTCATCCTTCGACATGACTTTGTCGGGTCTGGCTACTGATGATCAACTTGCTGGATGGACCCCAGTATGCCAACTCCAATTTTTCCCGAAATATGTAGTGCCACGGTTTGCTTCGTTTCCCATTGACGAGAGGACAGGTCAGGCCTTTTGCTTGCCGACTGCTTCAACGCTTATGTCGCGTAAATACATCAGGGTGGGTGGTGCGAGACAGCACAATCTTAAGGATGTCTCAGTGGAGATTCCGCGGGACCAGCTTGTTGTGATCACGGGCTTGAGCGGTTCGGGCAAGTCATCGTTGGCCTTCGATACCATCTACGCGGAGGGGCAGCGAAAATACGTCGAGTCCCTCAGTGTCTATGCGAGGCAGTATCTGAATCAGCTTCAAAAGCCGGACGTGGACTACATTGAGGGGCTTTCTCCAGCGATTGCCATTGAGCAACGTAGTTCGGGTGGAGGACCGAGGTCCACCATTGCCACGACGACGGAGATTTACGATTTCCTGAGGCTGCTTTTCGCACACGTTGGCCAGTTTCATTGCCCCGAGTCCGGAGAGCCTATTGAAAGGCAGTCGGTGAGTGACATGGTGGATCGCGTGCTTTCCTACCCTGAACGCACGCGGGTCATGATTCTCGCGCCGGTTGTTCAGGGGCAGAAGGGTGAATTCCGTGACGTCATTGAGAAGCTTGCAAGGGAGGGCTTTGTCCGGGCCAGGATTGATGGTGCCATGGTGGAGCTGGAGGCAGGGGTGAGAATTCCCCTCTCGGGTGATGATCGGCACAACATCGAGGCCGTGGTCGACCGCTTGATCGTGGATGACAAGATCCGGGTGCGTCTGGGTGATTCGCTTGGGACAGCCCTGAAGTGGGGCAACGGGGTGGCAATGGTCCTTCGTCAGGGTGAGGAGGAGAAGGGAAGTGATGCCTGGGAGGTGGAGACCTTTTCAAGCCGAATGCTGAGCCGGGTTACGGGAAGGACATTCGAGCCTCCTGAGCCCAGGCACTTCTCGTTCAATTCGCCCCAGGGCGCCTGTGATCACTGTCTTGGGCTCGGGCAGGTCATGGAGTTTGACGAGGATCTTGTCGTGCCCGACATCAATCTCTCGATTGAAAAGGGTGCTGTGGCGCCGTGGATGAAGGGCAACCGAACCATGGTGAGTTACTATTCGTCCCTTCTGGCAGCCATGGTGAAGCACTACGGGCAGTCCATGAGCCGTATGTGGAAGGCACTTCCTGCCGGATTCAGAACGAAGCTTCTCTATGGAACCGGTGTCGAAAAGATAGCCTACGAGGTGTTGGAGAGTGGGCATAGCAAGATTGTCGAGAAGCCTTTTGAAGGTGTGATTCCCAACCTGGTACATACCTTGAAGGAAGCTGAGAGTGATGCCACGAAACGGCGACTCAAGGCATTCATGAGTCCGGTGGCATGTCCGATCTGCCATGGCGATCGACTGAAGAAAGAAGTGCTGTCGGTGACGTTGGAGACGACACCGCCGGCTCCAAAGTGGAAGGACAGGGTGGTTCCGGGCTACTCGATCATGGATGTCTGTCGCATGAGCGTCACAGAGGCTCTAGGTTTCTTCGACAGGTTGGAGTTGCAGGGGATGAGGGGTGAGATTGCTGTGGATCTGGTTCGGGAGGTCCGTAGTCGACTCTCGTTTCTGAACGACGTGGGCCTCTCCTACCTTACCCTGAACCGTGAGAGCGCCACGTTGAGCGGAGGGGAGGTGCAGCGGATTCGTCTGGCGACACAGATAGGTGCCGGACTGGCCGGAGTCCTCTACGTGCTCGACGAACCCAGCATCGGGCTTCATCAAAGAGACAATGAGCGGCTGCTTGAGACGATGACCCGGCTGAGGGATCTCGGTAATTCAGTGATCGTGGTCGAGCATGACGAGGATACCATCAAGGCTGCAGACTATGTCCTGGACATGGGGCCTGGTGCCGGGGTGCACGGCGGAGAACTGGTGGCCTACGGAACTCCGAAGGAGATCCAGAATCATCCAAAATCGTTGACGGGAAAGTATCTCAGGAACGAATTGATTGTGCCTGTTCCTCGAACCCGGTTGCGCCACAAGAGCATTCGTGGTCACCTGGATGTCAGGGGGGCGACCGAGAACAACCTGAAGAATGTCGACGTGAGAATTCCTCTTGGACTTCTTACCTGCGTGACGGGAGTGAGTGGCTCGGGAAAGAGCACGCTCGTGAACGACATCATTTACCGTGCATTCTCCCGGAAGATGCATGGTGCCAGGACCCGGCCTGGCGCCCACAAGGAAATGCTGGGAATGGAACTGATCGACAAGGTCATCGAGGTGGATCAGACGCCCTTGGGCAAAACCCCTCGAAGCAATCCGGCCACATTCACAGGCATGTTCGGCTTGATCAGGGACCTGTTCGCAGGTGTGCCGACTGCCCGGGTGAGGGGATATGATTCAGGGCGCTTCAGTTTCAACGTCAAGGGAGGACGTTGTGAAAAATGCCAGGGAGACGGTGTCCTGAAGGTGGAGATGCATTTTCTTCCCCCCGTTTATGTTCAATGTGACTCCTGTGAAGGCAGGCGTTACAACCGCGAAACACTGGAGGTGACATACAAGGGACTGAACATTGCGGATGTGCTGGAGTTGACGGTCGACGATGCCATCCGCTTTTTTCGCGCGGTTCCGAAGATTCTCGACATCTGTCAGGTCCTGGCCGAGGTGGGACTGGGCTATATCCGGCTTGGACAGCAGGCAACCACGCTCTCGGGTGGTGAGGCACAACGTGTCAAGTTGGCGGCCGAGCTATGCAGGAAGGCAACGGGCAGGACCCTCTATATCTTTGATGAACCAACAACGGCCCT
>CAZKNW010000289.1:0-5558 GCA_964554035.1 uncultured Verrucomicrobiota bacterium | reverse complement strand
CATATCCTGATCGTGGACGACGAGGAAGACATCACCTCCCTCATGGGCAAGATCCTCATGAACCTGGGTTATCGGGTGACCAGCTTCAACCGGAGCAAGGAGGCCCTGATCAGGTTCAGGAGCGATCCGGAGGCCTTTGACCTCGTGCTGACGGACCAGACCATGCCGGAGATGACGGGTGACGAATTTTCCCGCCAGGTGCTCGCCATCCGGCCGGACACGCCGATCATCATGGTCACCGGTTACAGCGAGAGCTTTTCCGAGGCCGACAGCAGGGAACTGGGCATTGCGGAATACCTGATGAAGCCGATCCGTGTTGCGGACATTGGTACCATGATCCGCAAGGTGCTCGATCATCGCAGTTCAACCGGTGTGAGGTGATCCTCCGACGGGTTGCTTACCAAACCTTTACAAATCCCTTTCGCAGGCAAACAAGGGATTTACCCTCCTCAACCCATCATCACGGAAATGATTTTCCTGATGAGACTTCGTTCAGCATTCCTCGGCCCGGCTGTTGGGTTGACTCTTGGATGCCTTGTCTGGCTTCCAGGAAATCAAGTCCATGGCAATGAGTTGAATCCGAACCCAAGGTTCCTTCGAATGGAGGGAAGATTGGTTTCAGGCTATCAGGCTGTCGGGGATGTTTCCTTTGGAAAGGTCACTGGAGGCAAGGAATCGACTGTTGTTGGCTTTCGTCTGGATTCAGGCCGTGATCGCGATGGCAATCACACCCGCGCAGGAAGGATCCGCCTTGATCTGGGCGGGCTTTCGACCCGACATGACGAGTGGTTCCGGTTTTCGATTCGGGGTCTTGCTGAATCGGGCTTCTCCGTAAGGGAAGGCAAACTCTTCCAAAGGGTGGAGTTCTTCGGAGGCAGTCAGGGTGCTTCCATGGGACACGTGGTGAAGGAACTGGACGGGCAGGTGGAACTGGATCGCAGGGACCTCGGGGTGAATGGGATTCGAAAGCGACAAGGGGGTGCTGCCTGGAGGAGCTTTGTCTTTGATTTCCGGATCCCCTTTGAAGGAATAGACCGGCTGTTGATGGAGGTGGGATTCAGTGACGGAAAGGGACGTTCGGAAGACGGTGGTTTTTCGGTGGCGGAGTGGAGCGTCACCCGTTTGGACAGGCCGTTTGTCGCCTCTACCAAGGGCGATTCCATGGAATCCATGGATGTGGATGTGGCACGATTGATTCCCTTGGGTGGGCGTTGGCATTACCTGCCTCTGGAGGCTGAGGCGGGTGCATCGGTGAAGGGAAGACGATTTTCAAAGGACGAGTTGGACCGTCTCTACTATCGGGCGGCCGGTTGGCAGCGCCCTTTTCATGGGCACGGTTACAGTCGGCTCCAAGCGGGACAGCTCGACCTTGAGGGGGATCTGGTCGAAAGGGAGGAAACGGTGGCCGGACTGATTGTTGAGTTTTCCGATACCCAGATGGTTCTTTATTCAAGGAACCTTCCTGATCATCCAACGGCCAGCTTTCCGGGCTACCTTCGAAATCCGCATTACATCCAGGAGCAGCGGCATGTCTGGAGGTTGCCTTTGGATCCGCAGCCATCCCGGGATGCCGTGTCCATGGACCAAGGGAACACCAATGGAGCCTTGAACATGGGCCCCGTGGGTGTGGCGGTGAATGGGGTGGTGTTCTTCAACCCCTTTGACATGGGGATGAGCGAAGCCGTCGACATCATGGATCGTTGCTGTGGGCACCCCGGCCCCTTGAATGACTACCATTATCACAAGTATCCCATCTGCGTGAGGTCCCCGTTCAGTGATGATGGAGGCCAGCATTCCCCCCTGATCGGCTGGGCCTTCGACGGATTTCCGATCTATGGACCCTATGAGGGAAAGGAACGGATGGCCAAGGATGATGGCTCGAATCCCCTGAATGCATTCAACATCCACCACGACCCCGAACGGGGTTGGCATTATCATGTCACCCCGGGGGAATTCCCCTATATCATCGGCGGATATTGGGGCGGATTCGTGGAAGGGAAGCGTGGCTTTGGCAGGGGACGGCGCCCGGAACCCAGGCGCGGGACACTCTGATTTCGAAACTTAGCACGGCACATGCTGTTAACTCATACAACAAATCCTGCCGGGTGGCAGGTGGACGGATGTGGTGTTTTGGATTGTGTGCATCACCACGTCCGTTCTCTCGTTTTCAATAGGTTGGAAGCCCTTCATCTCCCGTGATGAGGGGCTTCTTTTTGCTCAATATATACAAGAAACACAGGTAGAATGACCCCAGTGAATCCCAGCAATACAGGTGAAGGCGGCCACAAGATCCTCGTCATCGACGATGACAAGAAGCTTTGCCGCCTCATTGGTGACTACCTTGAGCCGATGGGCTACGACGTGACTGCCGTCCATGAGGGCCTCCTCGGCGTTGACCGGGCCATTGAGGGTGAATGGCATGCCATCATCCTTGATGTGATGCTTCCCGGGCTTGATGGCTTTGAGGTGCTACGGCGGATCAGGCAGAAGAAGGAGACCCCCATCCTCATGTTGACCGCAAGGGGTGATGAGGCGGACAGGATCGTCGGTCTTGAAATGGGAGCCGATGACTATCTTCCCAAGACCTTCTCCACACGTGAACTTCTGGCGCGCCTCAGGGCCGTGACCCGAAGGACGGGAAGGGAGGCTTCAGAAGTGGAGGAGGGAAGTGAGATCGTGATCCGTGACCTGCGGATCTTTCCGGAATCGAGGGCGGTGGTGCTCTCGGAGAAGCGGCTTGAACTGACACCGGTGGAGTACGACATCCTGTTCTGCCTTGCCCAGGCGAAGGGACGGGTCAAGTCGAGGGAGCAGCTGCTGGATGAGGTTGCAGGCAGGGACTATGATGTCTTTGATCGGCCCATCGACGTCCATGTTTCCGGCCTCAGGAAGAAGCTTGCGGATGATCCCAAGGAACCCCGCTTCATCAAGACCGTCCGTTCGGTCGGCTACATGATGATCAACCCGGACGAGAGTCGATACTGATCAGGGCATGGTCTTCCGGGCATCACTTTTTACACGCATCATCTTCTGGTCCATGGTGAACCTGGGGGTGATCGTGTTTGTGCTTGTCACCATGTTTCGGGTCCAGCTGAGCATGGATCCTGAGTCCCCGTTCTACGGCCGCTCCACCCAGCGGATCCAGGAGTTGGCGAGGGCGGTCGAGGTCGAGCTCGAGGAGTCCCACTGGAGCAAATGGGGCGAGATGCTTGAGAAGCATGCGGAGGACTGGAAGGTGGATCTCCTTCTCTTCGAGAACCGTGGCAAGCAGCTGGCCGGCGAAGAAACCACCCTGCCGAGGGATGTGGAGGAGCTTCTGACCTCGGTGGGCCCGAGAAGGGGGCAGGCAGGGGGCGAGGCCGAGATTGTCGGCGGACAGGGGCACACTTACCGGATTTTCAGGACCACGACGGAGAATCCCAAGCGTTACTGGGTGGGTGTCAGAATTCCATTTCGCACTTCCGCCGACATGGTGCAGGTGCGTTCGACCCTGATGATCAGGTCGACCTCCATGACCGCAGGTGGCCTGTTTCTGGACCTGGGTCCGTGGGTGAAGATCGGGCTCTGCATGGCGCTGCTGTCTGTGGTGCTCTGGTATCCCCTGATTCGCAGCATCACGCAGCCGATTTCCAAGATGACAGAAGTGACCGAGGCCATTTCCCACGGGAAGTTTGACCAGGTTCTGGATGAGAGTGACACCAGCGAACTGGGCCGGTTGGCGGGTGCCATCAACAGGATGGCGGGAAGACTGGACCACTTTGTCGTGGGGCAGAAGCGATTCCTCGGTGACATCGCCCATGAGCTGTGTTCCCCGGTTGCAAGACTGCGGATGGCTCTCAGTATCCTGGACCGCAAGGCGGGTCCTGACCTGAAGGAGCGGGTGATGGATCTGGAGGAGGAGGCGATCGAGATGTCTGAGCTGATCAACGAACTGCTCTCTTTCTCCAAGGCGGGAGTCACGGGCGGAAAGGTGGAGCTCGAGCCGGTCCGTGTCTTTGATGCCGCCAGCAAGGCCATTGAGCGTGAAACCCGAGAGGGAGGTGATGTGAAGCTCACGGGGGATGAGTCATTGATGATCCTGGGGACTCCGGAGTTCATCGACCGCGCGGTTGGCAACCTCGTTCGCAATTCGCTTCGCTATGCCGGAAGGGACAATCCCATCCGCGTCCGCGTACAGGCGTTGAACGGCGATGTGTATGTCCGTGTCAAGGATGAGGGGCCGGGCATTCCGGAGGAGGTGATCGGACATGTCTTCGACCCCTTCTTCCGTCCTGAGGAAAGCCGGACCCGCGAGACGGGCGGAGCCGGACTGGGCATGGCGATTGTCCGCTCCTGCGTTCAGGCGTGTGGAGGATCCGTGAAATGCCGCAACCGGACCCACAAGGGTCTCGAGGTCACGATGAAGTTCGACAAGCTGGAGCAGACTTCCAGGAACTGATCACCCGTCGATGGAAAGCATCGGGTGACGTTTGTTCTCTTCAACGAGCCTTCTCATCTTGCTGACGGCCGCCTTCATGTTGGGCTTCTTGAAGAGTCCCGTGCCACTGACAAACGTGTCCGCACCGGACAGGGCGCACTCGACCGCCTGCTCATACTTGATGCCGCCGTCCACCTCGATGCGGTAGTCCAGCTTCAGCTGGTCACGCCATTGGGCCGCCTGTTCGATCTTCGGAAGCGTCTCGGCGATGAAGGACTGCCCACCGAAACCGGGATTCACGGTCATGACAAGGAGAAGGTCGATCTTCTTGAGGAAGGGCTTGGCCTCATTGACCGAGGTGCCCGGATTGACGGCCACCCCCACCTTGAGTCCCGCTTCCCTGATCTTCCAGATCAGCGAATCGACGCGGTCACCCAGTTCGGCATGGACCGTGATGGATTCCGCACCGGCATCCACAAAGGGTTCGATCAGGATCTCCGGCTTGGAGCACATCAGGTGGACGTCGAAGAAAAGTCTGGTCAGCGGGCGGAGGGTCTTCACCACGTCTGGGCCAAAGGAGACGTTGGGCACGAAGTGCCCGTCCATGATGTCCAGATGAAGCCAGTCGGCGCCGGATCGCTCGGCCCTCACGGTTTCCTTTCCCAACCGATCATAGCGTGCGGCGAGCAGTGATGGTGCAATAACCATAGGCGGGGGAAGACTAGTACCCTGCGGGCGAATGGTAAATACCAGAACCCCTGGGACCTGCGCCCCGGGGCATGATTTTGTTGATTACTTTAAATGCATGCCCGATACACCTCGTCTTTCACCTCAACATCCATTTCTAAAATGAAGATCCATCGATCTATCGTAGTCGGGCTTGGCCTCTTTCTGGGCGCAGGCGTCTCGTTGGCAGAACTCAAGCTGCCTTCCATTTTCGGGAGCCACATGGTCCTCCAGAGGGATCACGCCAACCCCGTCTGGGGCAAGGCGGATCCCGGGGCGAAGGTCTTTGTCGTCATTGATGGCAAGACCAAGACCACGGAGGCTGACAAGAAGGGAAACTGGAAGCTGAAACTCGATCCCATGAAGGTCGGAGAGCCCCGCAAGATGGTCGTGGAAAGCGGAAGTGACCGGATCC
>CAZKNW010000288.1:0-5565 GCA_964554035.1 uncultured Verrucomicrobiota bacterium | reverse complement strand
AATAGGAATCCCGGCGGTTGTTCTTCGTCCGCAGGTCGCTGTCGGAGGCTCCGCCCTGGATGGCGGCGTCGACCTGGGGTTTCAGCGGGGCCGAGGCAAGACGGGAGAGGGCTTCGGCCTGCTCGATCCGTGCCGCGAGGGTCTGGAGGCCAAGGTTGCCTTCCAGCGCCTTCTCCACAAGTAGGTCCAGATCCTCAGCCGCAAACTCCTTCCACCAGGCGGATCCAGGGGCTGTTTCCGCTTCCATCATGTCCTGCCCCTCGACCGTGACCAGGGGCTGCACCTGCTCCATCGGTTGATGGGTGCGGCATCCGGTCCACAGCAGGGCTGCCGTCAGCATTGGGACTGCGAACAAACGGGGCATTTCAAATCGATACGTCTGCGTAGTAAATGAGAGGGGAGCATGCAAGGGAGCGCTCCCTTTGGCGAGAACGCAGTTGAGGGATCCCTGAATCCGACGTCCCGGAGGTATTACGTCAGGTGGGCGCCCTGGGTTTCAACGTAGACGGCGTAGAGGGACTGGCTGGCCGTCATGAAGAGGATGTTCCGCTTGGTGCCACCGAAGCAGACATTGGAGCAGATCTCCGGCAGGCGGATCTGTCCGATGCGCTCGCCCTCCTTCGGGTCGAAGACATGGACGCCGTCGTAGCCGTCGCCGACCCAGCCGGCACTGGCCCAGATGTTTCCATCCACGTCGGCCCGGATGCCGTCGGCTCCACCCATCCATTCACCCATGGCCATGGAGCAGAAGAGCTTGCCCTTGCCCAGCTTGGTGCCGTTCACAATGTCCCAGACCTTGATGCCTTTGGGATGTTCGCCGCCGGTGTCGGAGACGTAGAGCTTCTTGTAGTCGGGGGAGAAGCAAAGTCCATTGGGCTTGTTGATGTCGTCGGTGACCTTGGCGATCTTTCCGGAATCAGGATCGATGCGGTAGACCGCCTCCTTGAGGTGTAGCGGTCCCTTGTTGCCCTCATAGTTCATCATGCTTCCGTAGCCCGGGTCGGTGAACCAGATGCCGCCGTCGGGATGCACGATCACGTCGTTGGGTGCGTTGAAGGGCTTTCCGTTGTAGCTTTCTGCCAGGACCGTCTCGGTGCCGTCGTATTCGAAGCGGACGACCTTTCGGGTTCCATGCTGACAGGAGATCTGGCGTCCGCGGAAGTCGAAGGTATTGCCGTTGCTATTGCCGGAGGGGTTGCGGAAGACGGAGACGTTTCCGTTCTCATGGGTGAGCCGCAGTTGCACGTTGTTCGGGATGTCCGACCAGAGCAGATAGCGCCCGACGCCGTTCCATGCCGGTCCTTCCGCCCAGAGCGTGCCCGTGTGCAATCGGCGGATGGGGGTGTTGCCCAGCTTGTATTTGTCGAAGCGCCTGTCGAGGGAGATGATGTCCGGATCCGGGTAGCGGGTGGGGACCTTTCCGGTCCAGTCGCGGTCAACGCCCAGTGCGTTGGCTCCGAGGGTGGCAAGGGTTGCACCGGCAGCGCCCAGGAAGGAGCGACGGTTGAGGGACGAATCTTTGGAATCGGATTTCATAACGGGAGTCCCGAATTGGTAATGAAGTTCTCGTCATTTGAAAATGTCGAAATGGGGAAGGGAATTCATCTCTCATCCCGCGGGGGCGGGACAGGCAAGAGACACAGAGCTTCACAGCGTTTTTGGAATGCATGCATTTCAAAAAAATCTTCTTCTCAGTGATCCTCCGTGTCTCCGTGAGAGGAACTTCTTTCATTCTCTGTTTCCTCCTGTTCCATCTTCCGTCCGCGTCTCTGCGTCTCCGCGTGAAATTTCTGTCTGGTTTCAGCCGCTTGTGAATCTGCGCTGGCGTTTTGGCGTCGGTTTTCTATCGTCACCGCTCCCTTACCATGAAACGTATTCCTGCATTCCTCGTTCTCCTGTTTGTGGCCTTTGCCGCCAAGGCGGCAGCTGACCTGCCCCAAAGGCCCAATTTCATCTACATCCTCCTGGATGACGCCGGATACGGCGACTTCAGCTGTTACGGGCAGAAGAAGTTCAAGACACCCAACATCGATGCATTGGCCAAGAAGGGGCTGAAGTTCACGCAGCACTATTCCGGCAGCACTGTCTGCGCGCCGACACGCTGCAGCATCATGGAAGGTCGTCACACGGGTCACACCTTCGTGCGTGGCAACAAGGAGATCAAACCCGAGGGACAGTATCCGATTCCTGCTGATCTCGTGACCCTGCCCAAGCTGCTCCAGCAGAACGGCTACACCACCGGCATGTTCGGCAAGTGGGGACTGGGGGCCCCGGGGTCCGAGGGTGATCCCGTCAACCAGGGGTGGGACGAGTTCTTCGGCTACAACTGCCAGCGCCAGGCGCACACCTACTACCCGACCCACCTCTGGCACAACGACAAGAAGATCCCGCAGAACGGAAAGGACTACGCCCACGACGTCATCATGGCGGAGGCCATGAAGTTTCTCCGCGAGAACAAGAAGAACCCCTTCTTTGCCTACATGTCCGTGACCATCCCCCATGCCGCCATGCAGGTGCCCGAGGAGGATGCGGCGCCTTTCCGCGAGAAATTCAAGGAGCATGAGGACAAGACTGGAAAGTATGCCGGGACCCAGGTGACCAATCCGGCCGCCATGTTCGCCGGCATGATGACCCGCCTCGATCGCGACATCGGACGTGTGATCGACCTGCTGGAGCTCATGGGCATCGCCGAGAACACCCTGGTCATGATCACCTCCGACAACGGTCCCCACAAGGAAGGCGGACACATGCCCGACTTCTTCAACAGCAACGGCAAGCTCAAGGGCTACAAACGCGACCTCTATGAAGGCGGAGTCCGTACCCCGCTGATCGCCTGGTGGCCTGGCACCATCAAGCGTGGCACCACCAGGCACATCTCCGCACATTGGGACGTCCTCCCAACGCTCTGCGAACTTTCAGGCACCAAGGTGCCCCACAAGATCGACGGCATCTCCTTCGCCCCGACCCTGCTCGGAAACAAAAGGGAGCAGCAGGAGCATGATTACCTCTATTGGGAGTTCCATGAGCGCGGGAAGAAGCAGGCCATCCGCATGGGCAAGTGGAAGGCCATCCGTCTCGACCTTGCCAAGAACCCCAATGGTCCCATCGAGCTCTACGACCTGAACAAGGACATCGGCGAGGAAAAGAACATCGCCGAGAAACACCCTGACATCATCGAGAAGATCAAACCCCTCTTCGAATCCGCCCGCACCGAGTCCGAGATCTTTACGCTATTTCCCGGGAAGAAGTAGGGGGCTGAATCTCGCATTGGCCTGAAAGGGAGTCAGCGGTAGCCGCCCAAAGTGGTCGCCTCTCCGAGGCTTTGAAGTGGGATTCGCGGGAGCTTATCCCTCCATTTCCTTTATCTGCGGGAAACCTGCCTGGATGAAGTGATCGGTTTGACGACCGATTCTACCCATTCCATGCCTTGTTTGCGCTTGGTGTTGAATCCAGCCTCTGTTTTGGAGGGAAGAGCTCCTGCGAATCCCATCCATTAGAGATGGGCAATGTGTGGAAAGGGTGTTCGCGGTAGCCGCCCAAAGTGGTCGCCTCCTCCGAGGCTTCTGAAGTGGGATTCGCGGGAGCTTATCCCTCCATTTCCTTTATCTGCGGGACACCTGTCTGGATGAAGTGATCGGTTTGACAACCGATTCTACGATTCCTTGGCTCGATTGGCTTTGGTGCTGTCGCCTCTTCGAGGCTTTTGAAGTGGGACGCGCGGGAGCTTGTCCCTCCATTTCTTTGTCTTTTCTCTGCGGCTCTGTGTCTCCGCGTGAGGTCCTTACTCCTTTGCTCCGTCTTCACCTCGTTTGACCTTGGCATTGACCCAGGTCTTGAGGGCGAAGCCGCTGAGCAGGGATGTGATCAGGACGAACCAGAAAAGCAGGACTGGAGACTCCTCAAGTCCTGATGGGATATTGACGCCCAGCAGTCCGGAGATGGCCATGAGTGGAAAGGTGAAGGCGGCCAGGGTGTTCAGGCGGTGGCTGGCCACCAGGGCGTTGTAGCTGAACTCGGCTTCCTGTTCCTGGTCCTTGGCCTTTCTCAGTTCGATGGATTGTTTGACCTCCTCCAGCAGCAGCTCGAAATCGCGTGAGACATCGTAGGCGAGATCACGTGCCTCGATGATGTCCGGGTTGTCACCGATGTTTTCCCGAGCCTGCTGCAGCGCATTGAACATGTTGGTGGCGGAGCGCTTCAGCGGATTGAGTCGCTCCAGGATGTCGAAGAGCTGGGCAAGGTCCTGTGCGGATTCCGTCTCATCCTCCAGTTTGTTCTGGGCTTCCGCATACTTGGAGACGTGCCGCCTGAGTGCGCTGGGATCCGGATTGGGGGAATTGCTCCGCCATTGACCATTCTCATCAAACCAGAAGAGCACTCCGGGGCGCCTGTCCTCATCGGGTCTGGGCACATCGCGGAGCACGAGGAGGCATTGGCCTTCCTCCGCAATGGCGCGCTGGCGTCCGAATGTGGTTTTGCTGACCCGTGAGGAGATCGCGTCGGGAAGGATCCAGTTGGTTGGGATGATCATGGCGGTTGTCTCGGTCTGGGAGATGCTTCCGTTTTTCAAGGGGAGCTGCAATGTCGGAATTCTTATGACCCGCAGAGGCCTTTCGTCACACTCAAGGCAAGCTGCGGAGGCGCTGGAGGGATAAGCTCCTGCGAATCCCAATTTTCAAAGGTGGATCTTGTGTGGCAGGGGTATGTGCGGCAGCGCAAGATGGTTGTTGCCCCTCCGAGGCTTTTGAAGTGGGACTTGCAGGAGCGCGTCCCTCCATAGGTTGGTGCGCCTTCGCGGGAGAATGAGTTCATCTCAGTGATTGCGTGAAGGGGATGAGTTGGAGGAAAGTGATCGCACCATGAATCACTTCCGGATCCTGTTGTGTCTTTTGCTTGTTGGTTCGCATGCCTCCCATGCCAAGGAGCTGAATATCCTGTTGATCACTGCCGATGACATGGGGCTTCAATTGGGGTGCTATGGCGACAAGGAGATCCGGACCCCGGCCCTTGATCAACTGGCCTCGGAGGGGAGGCTCTTTGAGAATGCCTATGTCGCGCAGCCTTCCTGCAGTTCCTCGCGCAGTGCGATGTTCACTGGTACCTATCCGCATGCGAACGGGCAGTATGGCCTCTTGAATGCACGGGTCGGGTTTGAGCTTCACGAGAAGTATCGGCAACAGACGATTCCGGCGCTCCTTAAGAAGAAGGGCTATCGCACCGGCATCATCGGGAAGCTGCACGTGGGGCCGGAAAAGGTCTTTCCTTTCGATACCCGGTTTCGTGGTGATACCCGCGATGTGAAGAGTGTGGCGAAGCAGGCGGGTGGATTCCTGACGGAAGGTGAGGGGCCCTTTTTCCTGATGGTGAACTACTCCGACCCGCATGTGTATGGAAGAAGTCCGCGTCCACCCAAGGAGGCCTTTCCGACCCAGTACAAGGGAGTTCCCGAGAACCCTGTGAAGATGGGTGAGGTTTCCTCGTTCCCTTTAGAGCGTCTGGGCAAGGACAAGTAGCAGATGGCGAGGACCACCCAGTACTACAATGCCGTCATGCGCTTTGACGCCG
>CAZKNW010000287.1:0-5580 GCA_964554035.1 uncultured Verrucomicrobiota bacterium | reverse complement strand
TTCCCAGGTTGAGTATGCGCCAAAAAAGGATGTCAGCGACATCCTGACCTTCTACATGGGACGCAACACCCCGGAGCGCCGGAGCTACATCATGGACAACCTGGTGGTGCCCGTGGAGGACTAGTCGGACTGAATGCCTGAGGATCCTCCAGAGAAACGCCCGGGACAGATCAATCTGGAACTGCCCCTCTACAGCTTTGGAGATCAGCCTGAGGAACCCTTGCCATCCGAAGCGGACGACATTGAAACAGAGGAAGAGGACGACGTTGAGGAATTGGACTCCGGAGAGCGGGATCGGACGGAGGAAGTTGAGGAAATCGATGAAGCGGATGAGGCCCATCAGGTGCTGGGCGAGGACGAGCCAGACGATGTCGAGCTTCAGGATCGAGATGATGTTGAGACAGTAGGGGCCGACGAGATTGAAGAAGAGTCCGAGTTGAATGCGGGGCCTGATGAGGTCATGGAGGAAGAGGAAGGGCAACCGGATGAACCTGACGAGAGCGAAGGTTACGATGAGATCGAGGACGAAGAGCCCGTGGTGATTGCGGACTCTGATGAGCCTAGGGAGGAAGAGCTTCCTCCTGAAGAGGGTTTAAACGAATCGGATTCCTTTTCAGAGGAAGAGGAAGATCAGTCGGATGAGCCCGAAGAGGCTGAACCGGTTGAAGTAGAAATTGAGAGTAACGAAGTGAAGAAATCGACAGCAGGCAAGACGACAGCAAAGCGGAAGGCTCCCAGGAAGAAGGAGGAGCGGGTGGATGAAGAGGAACTCGAGGCTGAGGAGTCCGAGGGTGGTGATGGAACACCGCCTCCGGCCGTTGGCGGAGGCCTGGCTTCGGACCCCGATGATCCCAAGCCCCTGCGCAAGCGGGTGGACCAGAGCTTCCTGGAGTACGCCTCCTATGTGATCCGTGACCGTGCCATCCCCCATTTGATCGATGGGTTGAAGCCGGTGCAGCGGCGCATCATGTGGTCGCTGAAGAAGAACGACGATGGGAAATTCATCAAGGTGGCCAACATCGTTGGCTACACGATGCAGTTCCATCCGCACGGTGATGCGTCGATCGGTGATGCGCTGGTGGTCCTGACCAACAAGCGCTACCTGATCGAGGGGCAGGGGAACTTTGGCAACATCTACACGGGAGACCGTGCCGCCGCCTCCCGATACATCGAGTGTCGACTCACCGAGTTGGCCCGCACCGAGCTTTTCAACGATGAGCTGACGGAGTTCATTCCCAGCTATGACGGACGCAACAAGGAACCGGTGGTCCTGCCGAGCAAACTGCCGCTCCTGCTGATGCTGGGAGCGGAGGGCATCGCGGTGGGACTCAGCTCCAAGATCCTTCCCCACAACTTCATCGAGCTGCTGGAGGCCCAGGTGGCGGTCCTGAGGAAGAAGCCCTTCTACCTGGTGCCCGACTTTCCGGTCTCCTGCCTGATGGACGCCAGCCAGTATGATGATGGACGTGGGAACATCCGTCTGCGGGCCCAGATCAAGATCAAGAACGAGAACACGTTGTTGATCACCGCCATTTCTCCAACGACCACAACGGAGTCCCTGATCAACTCGATCGAGGACGCCTCGAAGAAGGGTAAAATCAAGGTTCGCAGCATCAATGACTTCACCTCGGAGAAGATCGAGATCGAGATCAAGCTGCCGCCCGGGGTGAAGGCGGAGAAGACCATCCCTGCGCTTTATGCCTTCACGGACTGTGAGACCTCGATCTCCAGCCGCATCGTGGTGATCAAGGACAACCGGCCTGTTGAGATGTCGGTGACCCAGATCCTCCGGTTCAACACGATGATGTTGAAGGAATTCCTCAAGCGGGAGCTGGAGATCGCCGAGGGCAAGCTGAACGAGGAACTGCATTTCAAGACCCTCGTCCAGATCTTCATCGAGAACCGGATCTACAAGCGGATCGAGGAGTGCAAGACCAACGAACTGGTCTTCTCCGAGATCTACAAGGGGTTCGAGCCCTTCAAGAAGAAGCTCATCCGGGCCATCAACGACCAGGATATTGAGAAGCTGCTGGCGGTCCACATCCGTCGCATCTCCCTCTTCGACATCAATCGTCACCGCGACGAGATGGAGAAGCTGCTCAAGGATCTTGCGGAGGTCAGGAGGAACCTGGGGCAGTTGACGAAATATGTCATCAAGCACCTCCAGGGACTCATCAAGAAGTACAAGGATGAGTATCCGCGCATGACCCAGATCGCCAAGAATGGCTTTGCCGCGGTGAATGCCAAGGAAGTGGCCATCAAGGCCCTGCGGGTGGCCTATGATCGCGACAAGGGATACATCGGACACAAGGTCAGCGGGAGCGAGTTCCAGATGGAGTGCAGCAAGTTCGACAAGCTGCTGATGCTCTTTGATGACGGGATGTACAAGGTGGTTGGCGTCGAGGAGAAGCTCTACGTCGGCAGCAAGCTGATGTATTGCGATCAGCCGGACAAGGATCAGGAGTTCACCATTGCGTATGAATACAAGGGGGTGACCTACGTGAAGCGCTTCAAGATCGGCGGGTTCATCATGAACCGCGACTATCAATGTGCTCCTGAAGGCTCGAAGATCCGATTCTTCCAGCTGGGCTGCCCGGAACAGATCTACATCATCTACAAGCCGGCTCCCTACCAGAGGGTCAATGAGCAGTGGGTGGTCATGTCCGACATCTCGATCAAGGGCGTGAAGGCGCGCGGCAACCAGGTTTCCATCAAGAAGGTGAAGAAGATCACCGACAAGGAACCGAGGAGCTGGAACGAGGCTGGAACGGCGACGCGCGTGAGGTTTGCGTAGGGGGATTTCAGATTTCGAATTTCAGAAGAACCTCCCGCGGAGCCACGGAGGAACACGGGGAGTTGAAATGCATGCATTTCAATAAATGGCCTCTCCGTGAATCACCGTGCCTCTGTGAGAGATATTCTTCCCTGTCTCACCGAAGCCCATGCGAAGGCGGAAGAATCAAAGGGTAGGGCCCGTCGCTCCGCGCGGGCCTTTGCAACGAACGGGGATTCAGACGCCTTCATGCGATTGGATGCCATGCCCGGGCGCTCACGGAGTGATCGCCCTACCTTGAGAGGTAAGATTCCAATCTGCGGTTTTTCTGAATCTGCGGGGAACCAATCCCACTCGATCTCACGCCAAGACGCCGAGACGCAGAGGAATAAGACAATACCGTTTCTCTCACGGAGCCACGAAGGAACACGGGGAGTTGAAATGCATGCATTTCAATGAAGGTCCTATCTCTGTGAATCAGCGTGCCTCCGTGAGAGATATTCTTCCCTGTCTCACCGAAGCCCATGCGAAGGCGGAAGAATCAAAGGGTAGGGCCCGTCGCTCCGCGCGGGCCATTGCAGCGGACGGGGATTCAGACGTCTTCTTGCGATTGGATGCCAGGCCCGGGCGCTCACGGAGTGATCGCCCTACCTTTGAAATCCGAAATCTGAGACTGCTTCCCCTACGCCGATTTCCTGTTCCAGGGCATCTTGGAAAGGATGGTTCCCATGGCGCAGGTGTCGGTAATGCCTGAAAAGACGAAGCCTCCACCGACCAGTCCGGGGAGCCAATACCAGGCGGGATTGACGAAGTGTCCGAGCAGCACTCCTGCGAGGGCCATGCTTCCGGCTGTGATGCGAACCTGTCTTTCCAGGGAGATGGCCTTGCGCCCGGTGTTGACTGGGAGACCTGCCTGATGCCAGGCATCGGTGCCACCTTCGACGACGAAGAGATCCTCCACGCCCTCCCTGGAAAGCTTTTCGGCGGCGTCCGAGGAACGCTTCCCTGACTTGCAGATCAGCAGGCTGGGACCCTTGCCCTGTGCGCTGGCGGAAAGGGTGTCCTTGTTGATTTCATCCAGTGGTACACAGGTGGCGGCTTTCGCGTGGATCTCCTGGAATTCCCACGGCGTCCGCACATCGATCAGGCATCCCTTCTCGGCGAGCGTTTCATGAGCCTCTTTCACCGTCATTGTCTGCATTGCTTCTAGATAGCCTAACCATGGCGATATTCAACGTGGGAGTTTACCCTGAACGATTTGGCATCTACACTGCGCCGAATGGTTCACACGGGAATAGGTTACGATGTCCACCAACTCGTCGAGGGGCGCAAGCTCATCCTGGGCGGTGTGGAGATTCCACATGAGAAGGGGCTGGATGGTCATTCGGATGCGGATGTGCTGATGCACGCCATCTGTGATGCCGTCCTGGGAGCCCTTGGAAAGGGGGACATCGGACAGTTCTTTCCGAACACGGATCCCCAGTGGAAGGGTGCGCCAAGCCGGGTCTTCCTGGAGGAGGCGGCGCGGCAGGCAAGCCAG
The DNA here is from genome assembly GCA_964554035.1 of uncultured Verrucomicrobiota bacterium. GTDB lineage: Bacteria > Verrucomicrobiota > Verrucomicrobiia > Limisphaerales > CAZKNW01 > CAZKNW01. The sequence continues at coordinate 1,267 of CAZKNW010000287.1, read as the reverse complement.
GAAGGTGCCCGTATCATCAATGTGGATGCCGCCCTGATGGCCGAACGCCCCAAGGTCTTGAAGTATGCTCCCGAAATGAAGGAGAACATCGCCTCGGCTCTGGGTATCCGTCCGGAAAAGGTCGGCATCAAGGCGACCACCAATGAGAAGATGGGATTTGCAGGGCGCGAGGAAGGCATGGCTGCCTGGGCCGTGGCCGCGGTGGATCGTCCCGAGTAGAAAAAAGGCTCCCTATGGCAAAATCAGAGATCGGCTGGAGGAAGGTGACCGAGGAAGGTGTCAAGATGCAGATCAACGCCCGCCTTCGCGGTGGCGAATGGACCTTCCTCGAGAGGGAGAAGCGCTTTGACCAATGGGAGGTCATCAAGGATCCGGCCCTCGAGGATTGGCAGGAGCTGCTGGATGGCGTGAGACGGCGCATCCCCCGCGGGCTTTACCCACCCACCGAGGAAAAGAAGATCCTCCAGAGGATGCGGGAGCTCTTCCCGGACGAGGACATCAGCTGAGCATGGTTTCAGGGCCTGTTCCTTCGACCCTTATTCCGAGGTTGTGCCACTCGTGATCCATGTCTTCCATGAGGAAGGCACTGTCAAAGGTTGGGCGGACCTTCCCCTTTCCCAACAGATTGATCATGCTGCTTTTGCACAGATCCACCGTGAGCGGATGGAAATCCCAATGATGGCAGGCAAAGCGTGAGCCTTCCATGGTTTCTTCCGGCCCACAGAAGGACCATCCATCGCAGCCCCTCCCGAAGAACTCGGAGGCCTCCTCCATATTTGAAAAGAGGGAGTCGCTCGGCAGTTGTCCGCCGCGTCGGGCGATCACCTGCACACGGCAGCCATCCAACCCCTCGAACCCAATCTTGAAGGTGGTGGGTGAGAGACGGATTTCGAAACGTGCCGGACGCATCGCTCCCGGGAAGAGAATGCCACCTGTCTGTGTGTTGAGAAAGGAATCGGTATGTCGGGAGAGAATCAGGACCTCGGGAGGCCCATCTGGATTCACCAGGTTGCGGATGGCGACTCGATGGGCTGCGTTTTCCGAAGACAGGCCGAGCAGGCGCGGAGTCCCAGCCGGGCGGACTTCCTCCAGGCGGATCAGACAGACGCCAACCAGTGCCTGACCAGCAATCGTGTAGGGCTCGACGCCCCTTGGCAGATGTCCGGCAAGTGCATCGGGTGGGATCCGGTAGTTGACGAATATCCGGCGTTTCAGTCTGGCTTTCAGGGACCTGAGCTGGAACCTGGGCGGCGTGACACGGGTGGGA
>CAZKNW010000286.1:0-5594 GCA_964554035.1 uncultured Verrucomicrobiota bacterium | reverse complement strand
TGAACTATGTCGACTGGCTCAAGCGGCGCATTGAGAGCAACAAGAAGGAGATTGCGGACCTCAAGGCCAAGGAGGATCGTAACGAGGGCGAGGAGAAGCGTTTGAAGGGCATCGAGGCCTTTGGCGGTAAATGCGAAGCGATGTTGAAGCGGTTTGGGAAGCATCCTCAGGAGGGACGCAGTATCGGAGCAACGCAGCTTGCCATTCGCCCACCTGAACTCATTCGGCTTCCCTGGGATGGAGGACGCGTGCGTGTTCGCGTCAGTGCCAAGATGGACCTGAAGTATCCGGATGCCGACAAGGGATCACACCAGTGGACGATTGCAGGGGGCAACCCTCCCGCACCGGACAAGATCATCCCGGGCGCGCTGATCATTTACAAGCGGCAGACCGGCATAGCGCGGGAGATCATGGGAGAGTTCTCCCGGATGAAGGCGGCTTTTCCCGATGAGTATCCGCGGCTTCTGGAGCAGGTTGCCCGCAACTATCTCTACGGAGGCAAGGGAAACGGGGTCTACTACTTCAACGACCAGCAGTTGCGGGCCATGCTGGACGATGAACAACGCCATTTGCACGAACTGATGCTTCGAGACTGGGCGTTGCTGAGGAACACCAAGCCGAACGAGAAGATCCGAAATGAAATCGATCAGGATCTCATAAGGCATCTGCAGGCATTTGCATTCAGGGCCTGGAGGCGCCCTCTGGCAACGGCAGAGCAGGAGGCACTTGCATCGATCTATCATGATGCCCGTTCCCGGGAACTGGATCCTGAGTCTTCGGCCCGGGAGGTGTTGACGCGGGTGCTGATCGCACCTGATTTCCTTTTCAAGCTGGAGTCCTCCGACAAGCCTGGTGTCCAGCCGGTTTCGCCCTTTGAACTGGCTTCGCGTTTGAGCTACCTCATCTGGTCTTCCATGCCGGATGATGCGCTGTTGAAGGCGGCCATGGATGGGAAGCTGGATTCGAAGGAAGGACGTGCCGCAGAGGTAAAGCGCATGCTGCGTGATCCCAAGGCCGCCGCCCTTGCGTCCGAGTTCGCAGGCCAGTGGTTGGGCTTCCACGGTTTTTCCAAGCACAGCGCCGTCGATGAGAAACACTTTCCGGAGTTTACCGATGCCTTGCGGGCGGATATGGACCGTGAGACTCAGGCCTTCTTTGAGCACGTGGTCCGTGAAGATCGACCGGTTCGTGAGATCCTGCTCGCCGACTATACCTTTCTCAATGAACGCCTTGCCAGCCACTATGGCATTCCGAACGTGAAGGGAGAGGAGCTGCAGAAGGTGTCCGTTTCCAAATACCAGCGTGGAGGATTACTTGGCATGGGCAGCGTTCTGACCAAGACCTCGTTTCCGTACCGCACGAGTCCGGTGCTGCGTGGCAACTGGCTTCTCCATGCCATCCTTGGCCAACCGACGCCTCCGCCTCCCAATGATGTACCGGAGCTGGAGGCGGTTACCGGGGTGAAGACCTTGCGTGAAAAGCTTGAGCGCCATCGCGAGGACAAGGCCTGTGCCTCCTGCCATGACAAGATCGATCCGCTTGGCTTTGCGTTGGAGGGCTTTGATGCCATCGGAAGGATGCGGAGCAAGGATGCCTCGGGCCAGCCTGTGGATGACCTTGGCACATTGAAGGATGGCACGAAACTGGACGGCATGATGGGCTTGCGTGATTACCTTGGCAGTCATGACGGGGACTTCTACAATCTTCTCGCTCGGAAAATGATTGGATACGCCACCGGGCGTTCGGTTCTTTCCACGGATCGGGAGCTGATCGACACGATCCGGAAGCAGCTCCAGCAGGGCGAAGGACGCTTCTCGGAGGCGGTTCTGTCGCTGGTTGAGAGCCGTCAGTTTCAGTTCCGTCGCAACGAAGAAGAATCATCAGAGCAATCATCCCCTTGATCATGAGTTCATCAAACAGCAATCGCTCATCGCACCTCACAACGCGCCGTCTTTTTCTGAAGGCGGCCGGGATCTCGATGGGGCTTCCCTGGTTGGAGTCCATGAACGCCTTCGGCAGTACGGCAGGTCATGCCGGCAAGGTGGCCAACGAGGCGCCGCGTCGCTTTGCCGCGCTCTTCATGGGAAACGGTGTCAATCCCTACCACTGGGGCGCCAGCAACACCGATCAGGGCATGGAGCTGATGAAGACCCTGACGCCGCTGGAGCCGGTCAAGGACAAGCTGCTGGTCATGAAGGGGCTATGGAATCCCACCACCATCGCCGGTCCCGGTGGGCACTACCCCAAAATGAACGTCCTCTCGGGCCTGACGGTGAAGCAAACCACCACGGACGTTAAGGTCGGTACCACTGTTGACCAGGTCATGGCCCAGCAATTGGGTGACAACACGCCTTTGCCCAGTGTTGTGCTTGGAACGGAACCTCCGCGCTACAGCACGGACAGTGGCTACACCTCGCTTTACTCCGGCTATATCTCCTGGAGCAGTCCCACCACGCCGGCCCCGAAGGAGATCTATCCTCAGCAGGCCTTCGACCAGCTCTTTGATGACGGCAGCAAGCGCCAGCGAGACAAGAGTGTGCTCGATCTCATCCTTTCCGATGCCAAGAGCATCCGTGGCAAGGTCAGTCGTCGGGACGCCCAGAAGCTCGATGAGTACTTTACCTCCGTCCGTGAACTTGAGCAGCGCATCGAACGCGCGGAAAAGATGTCGCTCAAGGAAACCAAGGGGCAGGGATGGCAGCCCAGTGTCATGGAACCCACCTTTGCCCGCCCAGAGTCAGGGATTCCCAATGATGTCCGGGATCACCTCAAGTTGCAGCTCGACATCATGGTCCTGGCCTTCCAGATGGATCGTACCCGCATCGCGACCATGATGCTGAACAACGACCTGTCGCAGGTGAATCTCAGTTTCCTGGGCAACATCAAGGGAGGACTCCATGAGCTTTCCCACCATGCTGGAAACGAGGAGCGACTGGACATGTATCAGCGTGCCAACCAATACCACATGCAATTGCTCAGCGAGACCCTTCAGAAGATGGACCAGACCGACGAGGGTGAGCGCTCCTTGCTCGACAACAGCATGATCCTCTTCTGCTCCAGCTTGTGGGACGGCAATGCCCATGATTCGCGCCAGCTCCCCGTGCTGCTTGCGGGAGGAGGAGGTGGCACGATCAAGGGCGGACGCATGCTCGACTACAGCAAGCGGGAGAATCGCAAGCTCTGCCGCCTACACCTTGCCGTCATGGAGCGCATGGGCATGAAGATGGACAAGTTCGGCGATGCTGAAACCGCCTTGAGCGACCTGGGTTAAGGCTTGCTCCGTAACGAAGGCCTGGAGGGCCGAAAGAAGGTAGCCGGTCGCGTAAGCCACCGGACAAAGAACCCAAAGTGCGTTCAGCCCCTGAGGGGCGGCACAAACGAGGTGGTTGGTTTCATTCCTCCTTGTTTTCCCACTTCATTAGGTCCGGCCAGCATAAGAAGCAAGGGACGCGCTCTGAAAGGTCAGCGATCGATCGAAGCAATCTTGCCTGAGGTGTGGCAGATGATTTCCCGGGTGCGTTGAATCGATTCCTTTGACCCAACCTGCTCGAGGGCGGCACCGAGTTCGGGGCGCCCAACGGGTTTTATGGGCTCTTGCGTGCGAAAAGCGGCCGCAGCAGACTGCTGCTTATATTCGGACATTTCGGCGCTAATTCGGATCGGTTTACTCATCTGAATCAGTCTGTGGTAATTTACCACAAGGCACTAATGCATTCATGCAGGAATCAATACTGAAGCGACTTTAAGGACTGTTCAGACTATTCGGCTTACCCCTAGGATCTCGCCAACCCATGAAGCCCCATTTTCAGACCGTTCCATTCTCAACTCTTTTCGTTTTAGTCGTTCTGTTCTCTCTATTTTCTCCTGTAATCAAAGCAGCGGAAAAGAAGCCCGACATCGTTTTCATCATCGTCGATGACCTGAATGACTGGTTGGGCTGCCTTGGGGGGCATCCGGATGCGAAGTCGCCGAACATCGATGGACTGGCCTCAAGCGGGATGCTTTTCTCACAGGGCTATTGCAACTCGCCCCAATGCCGTCCTTCCAGGACCAGCCTGAACCATGGAGTCTATCCCTTCAAGACGGGCACCTACTTCAACGCCAAGAGCGCGGGGGAGACGAGGATCAAGACGCCGACCCTGCAGCAGTTCTTTGCCTCGAATGGCTATCGTGTCGCCAGTGGTGGCAAGGTGCACCATGGTGGACCAGGCAATGCTGGTGATGCCTTGATGAAGCGCCCGGGAGATCCGAAACCGCCCAAGGGGAAGGACAAGTTCGGCGCTCTCAATCCTCCCAACGACGGCTACGCCTTGAAGGTGAAGGACGAGGAAATGGGAGACTTCAAGGTCGCGACCTGGGCCAGGGAAGAATGGCAACGGAAGGATGACCGGCCTCTTTTCATGTCGGTGGGTTTCTTTCGTCCTCATCGACCTCTGCAGGTTCCTGAGTCTTACTTCGAGCAGTTTTCGCTCGATTCCATCCGTCGCCCTGCGGAACCGGAGGAAGACGACTGGAACGACATGCCGGAGTTCGCGCGTCGCCTCGCCCGCACCCATGCCCACAAGGCACTTCACAACGGCCTGAGCGATCATGAATACATCGTGGCACACGATGAGTGGGACACCACCATCCGGGCCTACCATGCCTCCATCGCCTTTGTGGACCGGCAGATTGGACGTTTCCTGGAGGCCTTGGAGAAGAATCCCCGTGGGCGGGAAACCTACGTAATGCTGGTCAGTGACCATGGATGGCACCTCGGTGAAAAGAAGCACTGGTGCAAGGGGGCGATCTGGGAGCAGACGACACATATCCCCTTCATCGTCCGGGGACCTGGAGTGAAGGCTGGTTCGGTCTGCACCCAACCCGTGAGCCTGATCGATGTTTATCCATCGTTGGTCGATTTTGCAGGGTTTGACCTTCCCGGGTATCTCGATGGAACCTCTGTCAAACCACAGCTCAAGGATCCTTCCATCGCCCGCAAACCAGCGATCTCATCCTATGGTAAAGGCAATACCTCGATCCGTACGGAACGCTGGCGCTACATCCGCTATGAGGATGGCTCGGAGGAACTCTACGACCACCACAGTGATCCCGATGAGTGGAAGAATGAGGCAGGGAATCCAAAGCACGCCGTGGTAAAGAAGCGCCTGGCTGGATTCATTCCCGAGAAACAACATCCGGGTCTCAAGGTTCAGGACTGGTTCGACAAATTCCTGAAATGAGTCCCCCGAGTGGATCATCGAGCGTGATTGAATTGGTTTCTCATTGATGCCTTCAGAGGTCAATCTCACCTGCGCATGAAGACTCCCACGCTCATTGCGATTCCCTTGGCCCTGTTCTGTTTGTTTCTGGTCACCAACCCAGGTCGTGGGCCAGCGGTTCCAACTTTTGTGGATGGTCAGACCCGGATTGTTCCGGGATTCAGTCGGTCGGATCAGTGGATCCGCCACGACCTCTGGGTGGAGGGTGACTTTGACAGTGATGGCGATGGCAAGCCGGATCGTATCCACGTGGGAGTGACGCGTCCGCCCCAGACCGAGAAGGATGGCCTCAAGCTGCCGGTCATCATGATGGCCAGCCCCTATTTTGGAGGA
>CAZKNW010000285.1:0-5605 GCA_964554035.1 uncultured Verrucomicrobiota bacterium | reverse complement strand
TGCTTGGAGCGAAGAGCCCCCAGCGTCGTCTTGTCGCGATGCGTGCCCTGCTGCGTGCCGGCGAGGATCCTGAGATGCTGGCGGTCAAGATGGCCGACGATTCCTCGCCTGCGATCCGTCGTGAAGCGGCACTTGCCCTCCGTGATGTGAAGGATACCAAGCCTGCCATCACCACGCTCGTCCAGTTGGCCGCCCGCTTTGACGGCAAGGACCGGCATTACCTCGAGGCCCTCGGGACAGGAGCCTTCGGCAAGGAATTCAAGTTCTACCGCGAACTGGGCAAGGAGATGGGTGATGTCAGCAAATGGACCGAAGCCCACTCATGGCTGGTCTGGCGCCTTGGGGTCCAGCAATCCGTGGACGACATCGTGAAGCGGATCATGCTTCCGGAGACCAGTGGTGCCGAGAAGAAGCGCCTCCTCGACGGGCTTGCCTTCATCAATCACAAGAAGGCCGCCATGGCCGTGGTTGAGCTGGCAGGGAATCCGGATTTCCCCTTCAAGGCCGAGGCGATGTGGTGGCTCTTCAACCGGAAGAACAATGACTGGGCCGGTTTCGACCTGGACAATGTGCTTAAGGCCAAGGGGCTTTATGATCCTGCGAAGATCGAGCTCGCCCCAGTGATCATGCCGGACATTCCTGATACGGGAAGCAGTCTCCCTGCGCCTGCCGAGATCGCCAAACTCAAGGGGGATCCGGAACTGGGGAAGCAGATGGTGGTCGTCTGTTACACCTGTCATCGCATCGGTTCGCAGGGGCAGGACTTCGGTCCCGACCTGACCCAGTTCGGAAAAACCCAGACGAGCGAGGTTTTGATCCAGGCCCTGGTGAACCCTTCCGCTGACATCGCCCATGGTTTTGATGGCAGTACCCTGATGGCCAAGGACGGGACGCGGATCGACGGCATCGTGATCTCCAGTGGCAATCCCACCATCATCCGCTCGATGGGTGGACAGACCCAGGTGGTGCCCAAGAACCGCATCAAGAACATCAAGAAGATGGACAAGTCCCTGATGTTCGGTGCCCAGATGCTCGGGCTGGATGCGCAGGCGGTCGCCAATGTGGTGGCCTATCTCCAGTCGGACCTCATCGAGTAGGTCCTTGTTTGGTAAGGAATGTTTCAAGGAAGCCCCGTGGCGCAGGCCGCGGGGCTTTTTCATTCTGGCTGACGGCTTTCAGGCCCGGTAGCTTGAACGTGACGACCGGATGGATGCATCGCGACAGAACCTGAAGACCCTTGCCGAATCGCTCGGCCTTTCCCCTTCAACGGTGTCCCGCGTGCTCAGTGGAAACGGGGAGCGCTACCGCATCAGCGAGGCCACCCGGAAAAGGGTGCTCGAGGCTGCCGAGGCATCAGGACTGGTGGTCAACCAGCTCGCCCGGGGACTGCGTCTTCAGACGACCTTCACGCTGGGGCTGGTCATCCCCGACATCTCCAACCCCTTCTTTGCAAGCCTTGCCCGGCAGGTGGAAAGATCGGCGCGTCAGCGTGGCTTTTCGGTGGTGCTGGCCGATTCGCAGGAATCCACGGAAGTGGAGATCGAATTACTCAGGAACATGGAAAGCCGGAGGGTGGACGGGCTTGTGATTGCACCGGTGGGGGTGCGCTGCGAACACCTTTCATCCCTTCGTTCCACCGGCTATCCCATGGTGCAGGTGGACCGGCTCTTCGATGAGGTTGCCTCGCCGATGGTGTGTTCCGACAATCCTGCCGGTGCCAAGCTTGCGGTGGAGGAACTGGTGGCGCATGGACACCGTCGTATTGCCTGCATCCAGGGTCTGCCGGAGTCCTCAGCCAACCGGGAGCGCGTGAGGGGCTACCAGGAGGGCTTGTCCGCGGCGGGCATCGAACCGGATCCGGGTCTTCTTGCAGGCGGTGACTACGAGAGCGAAAGCGGCCGACTGGGTGCCTTCCGGCTGATGGGGCTCGATGAACCACCGACAGCGCTGCTGACCCTCGGCAACATGCTGGCACTGGGCGCAATGCAGGCACTGCGCGAGATGGGGAGACGTATTCCATCGGATGTGTCCCTGATCACCTTTGATGACCAGCCATGGGCGGAGTTGATTGATCCTCCGCTGACCACGGTTGCCCAGCCTCTGGAGGATCTGGGTGAAACCGCGGTAAAGCTGCTCTTCGAGGAAATGGACAGGGATGAAGGCGTGGGCATGCAACGGATCACCCTTCCTGTGGAGTTGGTTCGCCGAAGTTCGGTTTCCAATGTCCATGTTCCAAACTGATCGCTTGCGCGGTTTGATGGTGCCTGCCTAGGTTTCGGGAATTGCGCTGATAATGGGGTTCAGGATTCCAGACTATCTTCTGACGGGGAACCCAAGGTTGTTCCGTAGCCATCACAACATTCGCTGGTGGACGGTGGCCGTGTTTCTTGTTCCCTCCATCCTTTTTCTCTGGGTTGCGGAACCGGTGGTGGTCCTGGGTTTCAGGACCCAGGTGCTTCTCCCATGGTTCTTCCTCGGCCTTGTCCTTCTTTGGTTCATCCCGATGCTGACGCGCATCAACCAGCTGGATCAGGACCGCAAGAACGGGACCCTGCCCCTCTTTGTCCTGAGTGGCATGCGCCCCATCGAGATCCTGTTTTCAAGATTCCCTTTCGGCTTCTCCAGGTTGCTGGCCTACCTGGGAGCCTGGATTCCCGTCTTGTTCATCCTCTTCCTCGTCTACGACCACGATCTGCCGAGGCTCCTTGCTTTTCTGGGCCTTGTTCTTGGGACCTGTCTGCTGGTCTATGCAGTCACCTGCCTGTTCGCCCTTGATCACGCCCAGGATTTCCTGCGCGTCCGGTGGCCGCTCACGTGTATCGGTATTCTGATCGTGCTTTCCCTGGATCTCGGTTGGTTGCTGAACGAACGTGGCGGGACGGGCAGGGGGATGCTCCTCGAGGCTCCGGGTCTGGGGCTCTTTGGTGGACTGGTCGCCGGTGGCACGTTTGGTGCGAAGGCCACAGTTTCCACGTTGGTCTTCATCTGGGGAAGCGGACTGTTGACCCTCTTCTACGCTGCCCGGCTCTTGAAACGAAACTGGCGCGTATCACCTCACGAGAAGGCCCAGACCAAGCCGAAGAAGAAAAAGGCTGATGCAGCGGGGAAGATCGAATCCGGGACGCCGTCCTTGGCGCAGCGTCGCCATCGAAAGGGCGCAGGGCTGGTGGGGGACAGGCATCCGATCACCTGGCTTGGGGATTTCCATCTTGGCTTGCAACGATGGCTCCTATTGCTGGGATTGATTCCCCTCTATGCGATCGGGCTTTATCTCGGATGGGAGTTCAGCGGCCGTTCGATGGATGCCGAGGACATGCGCTACGCCCTGATCGTTTCCTCGCTACTGATCCAGATCCTCCTGGTGGCAGCCGTGATCCTTTTGCTTGGGGCACCGCTTCTTGAGTTGAAACGGACGGGCCATCTGGAATCCGTGGTGAAAGGTGCCTTGAGCGGCCCGGGCGAGGTCGAGGTGTGGATACGGACCCTGATCAACCGTCCGATGGAATGGGCTTTCGTGGTCAACACGCTGGTCTTTCTTGTCTCGGTGATGGACTTGATCATCATCAACTACCGGCTTCTGAGGGTGATCGATTTCCTGGCCTACGGACTGGCGGTATCCTGCTGGGTAGGCGGGATCGTCTACTGTCACCGGCACATCCATTCCCTTTCCTTCACAGTGATCGTGGGATCGGTTGAGAAGGACCTTCCCTATGTCGTGAAGGCATGGAGGGCGTTCCTTACCCTGATGAAGGCGATCCTGCCCTTTTTCCTGATCGCCGCGGTGTTGGAGGCCTTTCGTCTCTTGATCTGGGGGGTGATACCCATGGTCTTCTTCTTCAGCTGGTTCCAGTTCCTGATACTCAGGACCGGACTCAAGGAACTTCGCGACTGGTACGAGCGCTCCAACCAGATCATCGATCGCACCGAGGCAAGGTCGGAGGTCCGATGGTGGCGCAGGCTCAAGTTGGGTTTTGCGGGATTCCTGATTCTTTTCTCCCTGGGAGTGGGAATCCATTTTGCGGTGATGAATCAGGCCTTTGAGGACCAAACGGCCCGTGCCATGGAGGAGGGAAGAATGAGTGGGGCGCCGCGCGAGCAGGGGAAGATGGAGCCTCGGAGAAACCTGAGCATGGCTGCGATGGGTTGGGGCCGCTCCATGGCCCGACCTGTCTCGCAGAGGTATGAGGATGACTATGCCATCGTTTCCTACTCCTCCAACCGGGACCTGATCGAGCGGGTTCTGGACGAGCTGCCCGGTCTTGATTTCTCGGCGTCGAAGCAGGTACCCGGCACGGACTGGTATGATGCCTGGATCTCGAATGGCGTCCGCTTCGGCCTCGGTTGGACCATGGAGCTGCTTCGGCTTGAGGAGGACATTGAAGATGACTCGTTGCTGGTGGCCCCAAGGGCACGGCACATGGAGGCGCAGCTGCGCTTCCGTTCCGTCCTCATGTCGGACCAACAGTTCATGTTCGTGCGCATGGCGACCCGAGGTCTCGACAAGCGGCTCAGCCGTATTCGCGAGTTGCGTCGCGAGGGGAAGCTGGACAGGGAGGAGACGAAGGGGATCATTGAGGAACTCCTCCGGCTTCGGAAATCGATGGAGGACAATGATCTCAGGGAACACCTGGCGCGGGCCTGCTCGGATTCCCTGGTGTATGACCTGAGGCATGTCGAGTTGATGACCCTGTGGAGCCGTCAGAACGGAGGGACATCAAGGGATCTGTGCACGACACGGTTGATTGCGGGGCTTCAGGAGGTGAGCGGCCTGCACAAGCGTGTGTTGCTGGACCACATGCATCGACAGGAGGACCTTTGGAAGGTTGGCGGAAAAGGCCCTCGCGAGCAGCTTCAGTACTTCAACTACAATCCGGAATACAAGCGTTGGTATCACAAGCTGGGTCCGGCCTATCTCTTCATGGAGGACTATGTCCGCCTCGTGAGCCTTTGGATGAGGGATCGCGCCAAGGCGATGGTCGACATCGACAACCTCGTCGAGAGCCTGCAGCAGACGGATTGAGCTGGGGCCCTGCCTTGTGGTCACGACCGACGAAGGGGGGGGCATCCAGAGTACCGCTTGCGGACAGGCTCCCGACATGCCTATGTTGGTGAGGTTGTATCGGAGATGGGCATCAGGATTCCAGAGTTCTTGCTGACCAGCCGCGCTCGCTTGTTCCAGGGGCATTTCAACACCACCTGGCTTACCGGGTTGCTGATTGTCCTACCGTGCTTTCTCTTCATATGGGCTGCCCAGCCCATTGATCTTCCCGGTTTCCGGGAGCGTGTGATCCTGTTCTTCTTTGTCCTGGGGTTGGGCTTCTTTTGGGGTATTCCGATGCTCAGCACCATCGGGAGGCTGGAACTGGATCGAAAGGACGGAACCTTGCCGCTTCTGGTGCTGACGGGATTGCGTCCGTTGGAAATCCTGCTGTCGAGGATCCCGATGCACCTGGCTCGATTGGTCAGCTACCTGATGACGACGATGCCGATCCTGGTCGTCCTGTTTGCGGCATACAGGCAGGATCTTGTGGCATTGGTTTCCTTCATTGTCCTAGTGACCGGCTTTTGCCTGCTCGTCTATGGACAAATCTGTCTCGCTTCGGTG
>CAZKNW010000284.1:1172-5619 GCA_964554035.1 uncultured Verrucomicrobiota bacterium | reverse complement strand
CTTGTGGACCAGAATCTTCTGGTTGATACAGGTCGCGGCATTCGAACGCTGGAACTTGCGGATGTCGTAGACGTAGAGATCGCTTGAGGGGTCATGCTTGAGCTTGCGACGGGTCTCAGGAACCTTGCCATCCTTGGTGATGATGACGCGATTACCAACAACAGAGGCGACGATTCCATCACCTTCGGCCACGACGATTGCCTTGGAGTCTCGGGCCACCTTGTCTTCCATGCCGGTGGCGACAAAAGGCGCCTCGGTTTGGAGCAGAGGCACTGCCTGGCGTTGCATGTTCGATCCCATGAGAGCGCGGTTGGCGTCGTCATGCTCAAGAAACGGAATGAGGGAAGCAGCCACAGAAACGAGCTGTTTCGGAGACACGTCCATGTAGTTGACGCGCTCGGGCTCCACATCGATGAAGTCCCCGCGGCAACGGCAGGAAACACGATCACGCTGGAAATTGCCCTTCTCATCAATCGGAGCATTGGCCTGTGCCACAATGAACTGCTCCTCACGATCAGCCGTTAGATAATCCAGGTTTGGAGAAACACGTCCCTTCACCACCCTGCGATAGGGAGTCTCGATGAACCCGAAGTCATTGACGCGGGCAAAGGTGGCCAGGGAAGCAATCAAACCAATGTTCGGGCCTTCAGGAGTCTCGATCGGGCAGATACGTCCGTAGTGGGAAGGATGAACGTCACGGACTTCGAATCCGGCACGATCACGGGACAGACCACCAGGTCCGAGAGCCGAAAGACGGCGCTTGTGGGTCAACTCGGCGAGCGGGTTGATCTGATCCATGAACTGGGAAAGCTGGCTGCGTCCGAAGAAATCGCGAATTACCGCGGAAAGCGCCTTCGGATTGATCAGCTTGGCCGGAGTCATGGTGTCAACCTCCTGATCGAAAAGGGTCATACGCTCCTTGACCAATCTCTCGGTCCGAGCCAGACCGACACGGCACTGGTTTGCAAGCAACTCACCCACGGTGCGGACACGGCGACTTCCGAGATGATCAATGTCATCGAGCGTGCCTTCACCCTTCTTGAGCTTGAGGAGATACTTGGTTGCCTCAACCAGATCCTCCTTGGATAGAATCCGGGAATCCTGATCTCCATCCAAACCAAGCTTCTGATGGATCTTGTAACGACCGACACGGCCGAGATCATAGCGCTTGGCATCGAAGAAAAGACGCTTGATCAAGGCACGGGCATTGGCAGCGGTTGGAGGATCACCAGGACGGAGACGACGGTAGATGTCCTTGAGGGCCTCTTCCTCGTTCTTGGTCGGGTCCTTCTTCATGCAACGGATGATGATACCGTCATCCACGGTGGTATCCACGACCTCGATCTTCTTCTCACCCAGTTCGGCGAGCTGCTTGATCACCGCCTTGGAAAGCGGCTCAAAGGCCCGGGCGACCACGATCCCCTTGTCAGGATCGATCACATCTTCGATCAGAACGCGGGATTCAATGTCATCCATCTTCTCTGCCGCCTTCAGGGAAACCTCTTCAATCGTGTAGAACAGCTTGATGATGTCACGATCGGACCCTTCCGTGCGGTTGTCATCCGGATCAAGAAAGCAAAGTGCACGGAAAAGGGTGGTGGTCAGGAACTTCCTGCGACGCTTCTTGCGGTCCAGGTAGACGTAAAGGAGGTCACTGGTGTCAAATTGGGCCTCATACCATGAACCGCGATCCGGGATGATGCGGAAGGAATGCAGCTTCTTGCCGTTCGGGTGCTCGGTCACCTCGAAAGCCAGGCCCGGAGAACGGTGCAACTGGCTGACGATGACACGCTCGGCACCGTTGATCACGAAGGTGCCTTGGGGAGTCATCAGCGGAAGCTCTCCCATGAAGACCTTCTCTTCCTTGACGCTGGTTTCCTCCTTCAGGAGAAAATTGACATGCAGGGGTGCACCATAGGTGACACCTTCCCTGAGGCACTCAAGCCAGGTCAGCTTGGGATCGCCCACCTCGTAGTTCTTGTAGTCGAGGGTGGTCTTGCCATCATAACTCTCGATCGGGAAAACCTCTCGGAACACAGCTTCCAGTCCGAGGTTCTGGCGTTTGGAGACGGGAATATCAAGCTGCAGGAATTCCTTATAGGAGTCGATCTGGACCTCGATCAGGTTGGGCGGGGTCAGGACTTCCTTGATCTTCCCGAAGTTGATTCTGTCGATTTTATTCGATGGCATATTGGCGAACAATTTTGCCCGAAACCACTAGTTCCAGGCTCTCAGGTTTTTTATACGCGACAAGGCAAGCGCCTATTTAAGAGGCCCTCGCCTTCCCCGATGTTTAAAATTTCCCTAATACTAATGAGTTGCGACGGTCTACCGCCGCATTTGAAAACGAGGGCAGGCAACCGGTTTGCCCGCCCCCATTTCCGAAATGTGCAACTACTTGAGTTCGACAGTGGCTCCTGCCTCTTCGAGCTTCTTCTTGGCAGCTTCCGCTTCTTCCTTGGAAACGCCTTCGAGCACGGCCTTGGGAGCCTCTTCCACGAGCTTCTTGGCGTCAGCCAGACCGAGACCGGCCTTGACCTCACGAACCGCCTTGATGCAAGGGATCTTCTTGGAGCCGTCCACAGCGGTGATGACCACGTCAAATTCGGTCTTCTCCTCTGCGGGTGCAGCGTCTCCACCACCGCCACCGCCAACAGCGGCAACAGCGACAGGAGCAGCAGCAGACACGCCCCAGGTCTCTTCAAGTTTCTTAACCAGCTCAGCAGCTTCCACAACGGTCAGCTTTCCGAGCTCCTCTACGATGCTATCGAGTTCAGCCATTTTTTGGGTCGTCGTCACTCAAAGCGCTGAGTGGTTTAAGCAGGCACGCCAGCCCACCGACGAATTTATCAGGTTCTTGTTTACTTACTTATCCCGCAGTACCAACTGCAGAAATTTTGTTGTTACTCCCCCTTCTCGCTCTTGGCCTTGATGACCTGAGCCAACTGGGTGCCGGGGGTGTTGATGAGTCGTGCGAGCGTGGTCGCGGGTGACAAGATGGTGCCAAGGAGCTGGGCACGGACCACCTCGAGAGGAGGCAGATCTGCGATCGCCTCAACGTCCTGCTTTTCAAGGCGGCTCTTCTCAAGGAAACCGAACTTGATTTCTGGCTTCTCGAACTCCGAAGCGAAGTTCTTGATCACCTTGGCTGCCGCGGAGACGTCGCTGTCACCGGAAATGAACGCACACTGTCCGCCCATGTCTGCCTTGACGTCGGCGATTCCCGCCTCTTCGACAGCGATCCGGAAAAGCTGGTTCTTGACGACCTGGAGCTTGGCCCCCTTGTCAGCGAGTCGCTTGCGGAGCTCCTCGAACTGGGTCACGACCATCCCTTCGAAATCAACAACGATGAAGAACGGCGAGCTGTTCAGCTTCTCGATATATTCCGCCGTGATGTATTTTTTCTCTTCGCGCATTGTAATCTGTTTGGTTGAAGGTTGTTAGGCAGTGACTTCTGAAACCTCACGGAGGTCCAGACTGACGGGCGGGCTCATCGTGGAGGCGATGGTGCAGCTGCGGATGAAACGACCCTTGGAGCTGGAGGGTTTGGCTCGTCCGATGACGTCCAAAACGGCCCTCAGATTCTCGCCAAGCTGTTCGTTGCTGAAACTGCGCTTGCCGACCACAACATGAAGATTGGAGGTCTTGTCGACCTTGAACTCAACACGTCCAGCCTTCACCTGCTTCACGGCGTCAGCAACATCGTTCGTCACGGTTCCGGTCTTGGGATTGGGCATCAAACCGCGCGGTCCGAGAACCTTGCCCAACTTTCGAACCTCAAGCATGGCTTCAGGGGTGGCAACGGCGACATCGAAGTCGTTCCAGCCGCCCTTCACCTTCTCGATCAGGTCTTCGAAACCGACGTATTCCGCACCCGCCTCCTTGGCCTGGTCTTCACCCGGGCCTGGCTTGGTGAACACGACCACCCTGACTTCCTTACCACTTCCGTTGGGAAGTGACACGGTGCCACGGACCATCTGGTCGGCCTTGCGGGGATCCACACCGAGGCGGAAGGATACCTCGACGGTTTCATTGAACTTCGCTGCGGGGAACTTGCCCAGCAGGTTGAGGGCATCATCAATGGGGTATTCCTTTGCTGGATCCACCATCTCAAGCGCCTGCCTGTATCGTTTGCTTGGTTTGTTTTTTGCCATGGTTGGAGGCGGTGTTAGCGGATGGTTCATGCCATCCTCCCGCTCTGGGGTTTAGTCTACAATCTCAATGCCCATGCTGCGGGCGGTACCTTCGATGACGCGGAAAGCGGCGTCAGGATCGCTGGCGTTCAGGTCTTCCTGTTTGGTCTTCACGATTTCCATGACCTGCTCGCGGGTAACCTTGCCCACCTTGTCCTTGTTGGGGGTGGCGGATCCCGATGCAATTCCCGCTGCCTTCTTCAGGAGCACGGCTGCTGGCGGTGACTTGGTGATGAAGGTGAACGACTTGTCCT
>CAZKNW010000284.1:0-1162 GCA_964554035.1 uncultured Verrucomicrobiota bacterium | reverse complement strand
TCGCTGCAGGGCAGGCCAATCCAGCTCCCCCCGTGGGACCTGCATTGAACTCCTTGCAGAAGCCCATGATGTTGACACCATGCTGACCCAATGCAGGTCCCACGGGGGGAGCTGGATTGGCCTGCCCTGCAGCGATCTGCAACCGAATCTGACTTGTAACTTTCTTTGCCATACGGAAATTACTGTTTTTCTACCTGCCAATACTCGAGATCGACAGGGGTGTTTCGACCGAAAATATTTACCGTCACCTTCAATTTGCCACGCTCTGGATCGATCTCCTCGATCACACCACTGAAATTGAGGAATGGGCCATCGTTGATCTTGATGGTCTCGCCTACCTCGAAGTTGACCTTCGGGCGCTCCATGTCCTCGGAATCAGCAATCTGGTCCTTGATCGTCGCGATTTCCGCCTCAGGCGTGGGGGTAGGACGGTCTCCACCCACAAAACCAATGATTCCCTGCGTATCGCGGATGAAATACCAGGGCTTTTCAATCAGACGCTTGTTCTCATCGTACAACTCAACATTGATGAAGACATAGCCGGGAAACAGCTTTCGCTGACTGACCGACTTCTTGCCGTTGCGAACCTCGGCAATCTTCTCCATCGGCACCAGCACCTCATGGATATACTCCTCCATTTCCTCAGTCTTGAGGCGTTTCTCGATGCTGTCCCGGACCTTTTGTTCCTGGCCGGAAAGCGTGTGGAGTACGAACCATTCAACGGGCATATGCGTCTTTCAAATTGAGTGTCTACAGTTTCATTGCCCCGGACAGCAGGATGCGGAAGACAAAGTCCACCAACACCGTGAAGCCAGCGAGGAGCACGACGGACACCAAAACCACGGCCGTGGAGCCCTTAAGCTCGGCCTTGTTGGGCCATGCGCACTTGCGCAATTCGGTCTTCGTTTCCCCCACAAAACGGGAGAAACGCGTTAGATGCCCCTTGGACCACAAGAATCCAAAGACCACCAGAATGACGGCTGCCCAAACAAAAATAGCTGTGTTGCTCAATGTCTTGTCGCTTTCTTCTTACCGAGGTGGCGGAGGGGGAGGGATTCGAACCCCCGTTGGGCGTAAGCCCAAAGCGGTTTTCAAGACCGCCGCATTCAACCGCTCTGCCACCCCTCCATCATGTTCTGAGATTGGCAGGACGAGAGGGACT
>CAZKNW010000283.1:0-5628 GCA_964554035.1 uncultured Verrucomicrobiota bacterium | reverse complement strand
CTTTACCTAGCAGCTTCGCTCATCTGGTTGAAGTGAATGTCGATTGGCCCTAGGAGGCGAACCTTCACCGGTTAAGGCCAAATTCTCCTTCGAGCGACTGGATTCAGTTGTCCTTGGTCAATGAGGGCCGATAGGGGACGGAAACGTCCCCCTCAATCAGCGTCTCGTCCAGCTTGGCATGGGGATGGGCTCCGACCTCGTCCAGGATGTCCAGAAGCCTGGCTGGCCGGATGATGGGAGGAAGATCTCCATTGACCGGATTGCCCAACGTGGAAAGGCGATCAATCGGATGCTTCTGCGGTCCCACGTTGTCCTTGCAGTAGACGCGGGTGGCTCCGCTTTGGTCTGAAATGATGAAGGTCCGGTCCGGCCGGTTGGGCAGCTTCGGACTCAAAGGAATGATATTGCCAATGGCATCACCCGTGGAACCTCCCCGGGCGCGGAATCCATAGGTTCCAAAGTTGCGGACCACATTGTTGGCAAACAGGAACCGCTTCGCATCATGAAGCTGGGGATTCCTCTGGCCGTTGTTGGTGAACAGGTTCTCCTCCAGGGTCAGGTCATCCGCGGAGGCAACCAGCATCGCCTTCTCCGTGCAGGCTATAAGGCATCGTCGGATGGTCACCCCTTTGGGGCGCTTGAGGGTCTTGTAGTGGTGGGAGATATCGATCGCCCCGTCACCACCATGAGTGGAGGTGCAATTCTCCAGAAGAATGTCGCGGCAACCGCCAATGATACGGACATTGTCATCAGGAGACTGGCGGAAACGAAGATGGCTCACTTTGACCTGGCGGGCGTCCTCGATGGAGAACACGCCCCCCGTCAGCGTGATGCCGGGTTCAGGGGCCGTGCTTCCATCAATGGACACATTGGAGGCCTTGAGTTTCAGCTCGCCCTGTAGGCGAATCGTTCCGCCGACCTCGAAAATCACGTTCCTGTTTCCTCTGGCAAGCGCCTCCCGAAGGCTCCCCCGGCCCGAATCCGCAAGCGTCGTGACACGATAGGTCTCCTGCGCTGCAAGTGGCGAAAGGTTCAAAAACAAAAGAAAAGACAGGACAATCTTTCTCATGGTGCAAGGTGAAGATTCCTTCTCCTTCCTTACAGATCAACCCATTTGGGGGAGAAATGCCTCTTCGTCCCATTTTCACACACTCACAATGCCTTGACCCGCAAGGGCTTCAGTGGTGACCTGAGCGCATGGCCTCGACCATGCAAAGCGAATCCGTTTCATCGCTATCGAACCCAAAGGCGTTTCGTCCTGAAAACCGGCGCAAGATCCTGCTGGTGTTTCCGAAGTTCGCCTATTCGTTCGGCACCTTCAACCATGCCTTTCCGCTCATGAATGTGAAGGGATTCATGCCTCCCCAGGGAATACTCCTGATCGCGGCACTCCTTCCTGAGGAATGGGAAACGCGCTTCGTCGATGAAAACATCCGCGACGCCACCGCCGAGGACTTCGCCTGGGCGGACGTGGTTTTCACCTCAGGGATGCATATCCAGAGGGCAAGGACCCGGGACATCATCGAAAGAGCGCACAAGGCAGGCAAGGCAGCCGCCATCGGCGGCCCCTCGGTTTCCTCGGCACCCGATTTTTACCCGGAAGCCGACTTCCTGCACATCGGCGAAACCGGCGATGCAACCACCCGGCTGTTCCAGCATCTCGACCAATCCGTTGAGCGCCCAGAGAAGCCCATGCGCTTCGTTACGGTGGACCGGCTTCCGCTGACCGACTTTCCTTCCCCGGCCTACCACATGATCGACGCCATGGACTACCTGCTCGGGAGCGTCCAGTTCTCCAGCGGCTGTCCCTTCACCTGCGAGTTCTGCGACATCCCGAGCCTCTACGGCAGGAATCCACGCCTGAAGACACCTGAACAGATCATAGGAGAGCTTGATGCACTGGCGGATCAGGGAGTTGTCTCCGTGTACTTCGTCGATGACAATTTCATTGGGAATCCCAAGGCCGCCAAGGAGCTCCTGCCCAAGCTTATCGAGTGGCAGAAGAAGAGGGACTTCCAGGTCCGGCTTTCCTGTGAGAACACGCTCAACATCGCACGCTACCCGGACATCCTGGAACAGATGCGACAGGCCTTTTTCACGAACATGTTCATCGGGATTGAGACGCCGGAGACTGAGGCACTCGATGCAATGAAGAAGCGTCAGAACCTCCGCGCCCCAATCCAGGAGGCCATTGAAACCATCAACTCATACGGGATCGAGGTGGCCAGTGGCATCATCATGGGACTTGATACCGACACGGCGAAGACACCCGAAAACCTGATCCGTTTCGCAGAGCTTTCAGGCATCCCGATCATGACGGTGAACATCCTCTACGCCCTTCCCAACACCGCCCTCTACAAGCGACTGGAGGAAGCCGACCGGATCCTGCCTGATGACGAATGTGCCCATCGTGACTCCAATATCCGATTCCTTGAGCCCTATGAGGAGGTCGTGGCCAAGTGGCGCCGCGTGATCGGACACATCTACAGCCCGGAGACGCTCTACGACCGCTACGAATACAACGCCGTCCACACCTATCCACACCGTCTCGGACCCACGAAGCCGTGGAAGCAGGCCACCTGGCAAAACATCCGCCGGGGAGCCGCCATCTTCGCGCGCATCATCTGGCGGGTGGGAATACGTTCCGACTACAAGTGGCTCTTCTGGAAGATGGCGATCCGGAAGCTTGCCACGGGCAAGGTCGAGGACATGTTCCAGATTTCCATGGTCGCCCACCACCTGATCACCTACTCCAGGGAGTGTGTGGCCGGCGAACTTCAGGCATCCAACTACTCCATCCGGGACGTGGCCAAGGACAAGAAGGAGGATGAGAAGGAGCTCAAGATGGCCGGTTGAGCCCGATGCCGCCCTACAAACCCGGTGTCCTGTTGTAATGGTTCTTGTTGAACTGGTCCGTAAATTGGCTAGCGTAACAAGTCCAACGAAAGAAACGTCATGAATCCCGAACAACTTTTCCTATCCCTTTGTATCGGCGTTGGCCTGAGTGCCGCGTGTGGTTTCCGAATCTTCATCCCCCTGTTCATCACCAGTCTTGCATCCCGCTCGGGAGACCTCGCCCTGAGCGAAGGCTTTGCCTGGATTGGAAGCGACGCCGCACTCATTGCCTTCGGTGTGGCCACGGTCGTCGAGATTGGAGCCTACTACATCCCGTGGCTGGACAACCTGCTCGACACCATGGCCTCCCCAACAGCGGTCATCGCTGGCACGATTGTCACCGCCTCCATCATTTCCGACGTGAACCCGTTCCTCAAGTGGTCGCTCGCGATCATCGCTGGTGGCGGGGCCGCCGGAACCGTGCAGGCCATGACGGTGTTTTTTCGTGGCGCCTCCACGCTGGGCACAGGCGGCGTCGCCAACCCGGTCCTCGCCACGGCCGAGCTGGGTGGCTCCACCATTCTGGGTGGGATGGCCATCTTCATCCCCTTCGCCGCCATCATCATCCTGCCCGTTGTCCTTGGTGTGGTCATCTGGCGGGTGCAGGTCCGAAGGAAGAGACTGCAGATCGAACCTGAAGCCGAAGTGGCGGTTTAGAGTTGATCCCGACTCCATTTCTGAACGAGAAAGGCGCGGTCCGACACCGGGCCTTTCTTCATGCCTCAAATCCACTGCCCATCCACCATTCCCCTGGATACCCCTGTCCTGGAGGCCGACAAGCGCACGCCGCTTCAAGACATCTCTGCCGCCCTGGATCAGGAGAAGGCCATCACCTTCACAGGCTCATGGCCCGACGCCAACCTGGCCTTCAGGGACCTCAAGGCTCAACTCACAAAGTCCGGCACGGGAAAAACCCATGACAAGCGCCTCAGTGCCAAAGGCCACCTGAGGCGCATGGCATCCCGTTTCCTGATCCCGGTCGAGGACGGAGAGATCGCCCTGGCCAAGGCACCCGGGATCGGGTGGCTCGACCGCTTCTACAAAGGAAAGTTCTACCTCCCCATCAATGACCTGCTTGGACTGAACAGCTCCTGGCAATGGTATCTCAAGGGTGTTCCCTACCCCATGCTCCGCGAGAGCATCCATCCCTATTACGGAGTCTATTTCCCCACCCGGCATGCCCACCTCCATCTCTTTGACGACTGGCTGAAAAGGAACCGTCCTGGATCCGCCATGGACATTGGTTGTGGATGCGGCGTGCTCTCCTTCATTCTCGAGAAACACGGGTGCCGCGAGATCACCGCCACGGACATCGTGCCCAACGCGGTCGTCGGCATGCAGGAGGATCTGGATCGGAGAAGACACCGCGCCAGATTTCAGGTCATCGAGGCTGACCTGTTTCCGGAGGTCGCAGAACAGGCGGACTGCATCGTGTTCAACCCTCCATGGCTGCCCGGCAACATCCACAGCATCACGGACCATGGCAGCTACTATGATGAACCCGTGATCGAGCGTTTCTTGAGCGAGGCCCGCAACCACCTCAAGCCGGGAGGCAGACTCGTCCTCCTCTTCTCGTCCCTTGCACAGGATCTCGGACTGACGGACAGGAACCTCGTCAAATCCGCCATCGAGGATTCAGGAGAATGGATCGTGGTCAGGAAGACCACGGCCAAGGAGCAGCCTCCTTCCCAGAAATCGAGAAGACAGTGGGTTCAGAAAACCCGCCCGGTGGAGATCGTTCAATTATGGGAGCTCAAAGCCAACGATTCCTGAGGTTGAAAGTCAGGCCCGGAGAAAGAATAGTCCAGCCAGTACCCATTCCCAACATGAAGGTCACCACCATTCTGCTGATCCTGCTTCACACCATCATGATCCAGGCCGAACCCTACATCGTCGCTCATCGGGGCGCGTCCGGTGACGCACCGGAGAACACCCTGCCCGCCTTCAGGCTTGCGTGGGAGCAACATGCCGATGCCATCGAGGGGGATTTTCACTTCACCAAGGATCAAAAGATCATATGCATCCATGACAAGGACACCAAGAAGGTGGCGGGCGTGAGGCACATGGTAAAGGACTTGAACCTCCAGCAACTTCGCAAACTGGACCTTGGCAGGGGCATGTTCGGGAAGAATGGAAAAGGGATCCATCTTCCCACCTTTTCCGAGGTCCTCGAGGTCCTGCCCGAAGGGAAGAAGTTCTTTGTCGAGGTCAAGAGTGATGCCGCATTGGTCCCCACGATGCTTCGAGAGATCCAGGCATCCGGCCTGAAGGATGAACAGATTACCGTCATCTCCTTCAACGAGGACGTCATCAAGGCGGTCAAGGAGCAGGCACCCCGTTTCAAGGCCATGTGGCTTTCAGGCCTGAAAAAGGACCGGGACGGGCTGATGGAACCCTCGATCGAAACCGTCCTGAAGACGCTGAAGGAGATCAAGGCCGATGGTTTCAGCTCCAAGGGGGTCAGTTTCCTCGATGGCAACTACATCAACGCGATCAAGTCGAAGGGATACCAGTATCACGTCTGGACCATCGATGATGCCGCTGAGGCAAGGAGGTTTGCCGACCTCGGTGTGGATTCCATCACCACCAACTATCCCGCGAAGATCCGTGAGGCTCTGAAGGCTTCGCGTTAAGACGGGTCACTTCCAGTTGAGGAGCAGCACTCCCAGAAGAATGACCACAATGCAGGCCAGCTTGGGTCTGAAGTTCTTTTCCCTGTAAAGGGCCATACCT
>CAZKNW010000282.1:0-5645 GCA_964554035.1 uncultured Verrucomicrobiota bacterium | reverse complement strand
CACCAGACCGTGGCGGACCATGCACAGCTCATCATTGATACCCGCAACGCCTTCCACGACGTCATCAAGGATTCCGAAAAATATTTCAAGGCATGAAGGCACTCGTTACAGGCGGCGCCGGTTTTATCGGTTCTCACATCACGCAGGCACTCTGCGCCAAGGGAGCCAGTGTCATCGTGCTCGACAACCTATCCCTGGGAACCATCGACAACCTCGCCTGGAAGGGCCCCGGCGACGATGTTGAGTTTGTCGAGGGCTGCGCCGGCGACAGCGAACTGACAGGCAAGCTGCTTGAGGGTGTGGACTGGGTCTTCCATGAAGGCGCCCTTCCTTCCGTCCCCCGCTCCGTCAAGGAACCCATCGAGAGCAACCAGCAGAACCTGACCAACACGCTCAACCTGCTTGTGTCCGCGCGAGATGCCAGCGTGAAGCGCTTTCTCTTCGCCTCGTCCTCCTCGATCTACGGTGACATCGAGGAGGAGTACAAGCATGAGGCCCTGCCTCCCAATCCGCTTTCCCCCTACGGACTCCAGAAATTCGGGTCGGAAAAATACTGCCAGCTCTTTTACCAGCTCTACGGATTCGAGACCGTGGCCCTGCGCTACTTCAATGTCTTCGGTCCGAGGCAGGCCTTCAATTCACCCTACTCCGGTGTTATCGCCAAATTCTGCACCCTGATGCTCAAGGGCGAGAGCCCCACCATCTTTGGCGACGGAGAGCAGTCGCGCGACTTCACCTTCATCGACAACGTCGTTTCAGCCAACCTGCTGGCGGCGGAGGCCCCTGCCGAGAAGGTGGCGGGTGAGGTCTTCAATCCGGCCACCAGCCGCAGCATCTCCGTCAACAAACTCGTCGCCGACCTCAACCAACTGCTCGGAACCCAGATCAAACCCAATTACGAACCACCCCGCCAGGGAGACATCCTCACGTCCCTCGCCAACATTTCCAAGGCACAGGAACGCTTTGGTTACGAAGTGCTTGTGAGCTGGGAGGACGGCCTCGCCAAGACCCTCGACTTCTACCGAGAGCAGGGTTGAGGCTCGCTGGTTGATGATGGCTGGTTTGTGATTCTCGAGGGGACTCCACACTCTGGCGAATGCGGCCACCTGAAGAGACGGGATTGGTTGTTTGGGTCCTTGGTTGTTTGGGATTTCGGAACCTTCTCCTCACTTCTCAGGGCCAAAGTCAGACTTGAAATCCTTTTTGGGCTGACGCATCTTTCGCGGCCCGTTGCGCGCTTAGCTCAGTGGTAGAGCATTACCTTCACACGGTAGGGGTCGCTGGTTCGAACCCAGCAGCGCGCACCATTTTTCCCTTCCTTGGAGTTCACTCCACCAATTCCCGATAAATCCCCGCGAAGGCTTTTGCCGTTCTTTCCGGCCTGAAGAAATCACGTTGCTCCTCGTGATGCCAGGCTCCCAGTTCCCGACAACGGTCGAGATCTTCGAAGATCTGTTTGGCTGAATGGACCAGATTGTCGATGTCCCCGGGCTGGACGAGGAATCCATTCCTCCCAGTATGTATGTAGTCGGACTGCCCTCCCCTTGGAGTGGTGATGACCGGCATGCCGATCACCCGGGCCTCCTTCACCACGTTGGGACTGGTGTCGCCTCGGGTTGGAAGCATCAGGCACCACGCGCGGCTCATTTCCCTGGCAGTGGCATCACGATCCAGGTAACCCAACCACCTCACATGGCCGGGAGCCTGATCCTTCAGGCGTTGAAGGAACCTTCCTGCACCGCCACCACAGACGCGCAGTTCGACGTCGCGGAGCTCCGGCCGCGACCATGCCCTGACCAGGTCCTGAATCCCCTTGCGGGAATTCAAGGTCCCCACAAACAACGCGACCTTGTGATCCCTGCAGGGTTTCCATGGGATGTCGAAGAAGCGCGGATCCACGCCATACTCGACATGGTGAAAGGTCGCACGCGTTGCCAAAGGTTCCAGCACGCGCATCGCCCAGCGGCTCTCGCAGGAGATGTGGGATGCGCGGCCAAGCAGGTCACACTCCAGCAATGCACAAAGATAGTCCCTCGGGTGAACGCGCGTATGTCGGGCATAGTAGCTCATGATGCCCTGCATCGAGACGAGTGCTGGCAGCCCACTTTCCACGGCGACACGACCATGGACATCCTCCGTTCCCCAGCCATGGACCACGTCGGGCTGGATCTCATCCAGAAGCGAAAGAATGTTTCGGCGATCCTCCCTGAAAAGGGTGGAGATCCGGTGGTGCCTGGGAGTGGGCAGATAGTGGAAGGACTGATCCAGATGGTCGATCCGACAGGGGGCTTGAAGATCAGGATGCAGACCGATCCAGTGCACCTCCAGGTCGCGGTGGGATTGAAGACCATTTGCGATCTGCGGCAGCCAGGTATGATGATGCCTCAACCTCCCTTCCCGGATTGGAAACCCCGGAAGATGCTGGGTGGGATACTCCGCGATGACCGCAACCTTCACCGCCGAACCATCCGGAGACCTCCTGTTGGGGCGCAAGTCCAAAGTATGCGAAAGCAGGTCTTGAAGAACCCCATGACGGCCGATTTACTGCACCTGCACACGGAGTCGTCCACATCCGGCCTGACCATTTCAGGCAGCTGTTTCCGCATGAAAAACCGCAACTGGGTCATTGCCACCCCTTATCGCACGACAACCACCCATGGTGGGATCGCGCTAAGTCGCGAAGTGCGTCTTCGCCAGTTGATGCTCGGGACACGCAATGGAGCCGCCGGCATTCCAAGGGAGGAAACCCTGCTATTCCCCATGGCCGGACTGGCATCCTATGTCGCCAGCAGGTTCCAGCGCCCCTTCCAGGCCGAGTCGACCCGCTACAGGATCGATGCCTGGTTTGATGCGTGGGTGAAAAGGCACATCAGGCCGGGTGACCGGCTCTACTCCAGCTTTGGCTTCACGACCAACAGCTTCAAGCATCTCAAGACCCACGGCGGCACCACCATCCTAGATGGCACCAACACCCATCCTCGCTACTTCTGGGACCTGCTCACCGAGGAACACGCTCGTTGGAAGGCCTCGGATCCTCCCGTGTCCCATTACTACCACCAGCGCTCGCTGGAGATGATGGACTACACGGACCATGTGATTTCCCCCAGCTCCTTTGTAACCCAGTCCTTCCTTGAGAACGGATTCTCAAGGGAACAGGTCTTCGAACTTCCCTACCCCGGCGACTTCTCCATCTTCAGGCCGGCCACCGAACCCAGGCCAAAGAACCGGCCTCCGCGGATCATCACCACCGGCATGCTGTGCCTGAGAAAGGGAACCCCCTACCTGCTGGAGGCGTTCCGGATAATCCACAAGAAGCACCCCTCCGTGGAATTCTGGGTCACCCGATCCATTCGGGACGACGTGATGCCCTGCCTTGCCAAATACTCGGACCTGCCCATCAAGTGGGGCAATTACCTGCCGCACCAGGAGCTCGCGGAACGCTATCGGCAGTGTGACGTCTTCACCCTTCCCTCCCTTGAGGACGGCTTTGCCAGGATCGTCCTCGAGGCAATGGCCTGCGGACTTCCTGCCGTCATCACCCCCAACACCGGTGCTGCCGACTACATCCAGGAAGGCGTGTCGGGATCGGTGGTCCCCATCCGGGAACCCAAGGTCCTTGCCGAGGCTTTGCTGGGTTGGATCGACCGCAGAATGGCCGGCAATCACAAGCAAGGGCTCCTCTTCGATCCAACACCGCTCAAGCCTGAGAACTACTACAAGCGTTTCATGGACTGGGTCAGGAAAAAGGACCTCTGAGCCAGGGCGAAAGGCTACGAAACGCTCCTTGAGCCACAGATCCCCTGGAAAAGCGGCCGGACGCTGGAAGGAACCTTCGCCGCAAATCGCAGGGTCCACTCGGTTGGCAACACCCATCTAAGGAACACGAGACCGCCCACCATCCCAAGGACGGAAGCGTAGGCCACGAAGCACAGGAGTGCCTCCTCCCGGGGAAGCAGTTTCTCCATGCCCAATCCCAGCGGAACAAGAACCGCAATCACGACCAAGGTGGGAAACTGCCATTCCCTGAAGAACCCAGCCAGCCCGGGTCGAAACGTGCGCCAGAAGCGCCAGGTGCAATAGGTCGAAGTGAAGCAGAGGGTGCAGGCGACCGAAAGCATCACCACGGCCTCGGTGCCCTTCTGCCCGACCCATCCAAGCCCGAGAAGCAGGAAGGTGATCCCCTCCACGAAGAAGGCGTAGCGTAGCCCGTGGATTTCCTTCGTGCTGATGAACAGTGTGGAATGGAGCGTTTGCTGGGTAAGGAGCAGGAGCCAGAACCCCAGCAGCCAGTCGTGGGTCACCGACCATGCCACGCGGTCACCGGTCCACAGCTCCAGGAAGGGCTGGTTGCAGAAGGCGAAGCAGACCGCCGCCCAGGCCGCAAAGGCGGTGAGCACCTGGAAGAGCTCCTTGAAGCGCTTCATGAGGCGGTCCCCTTCTCCCCGTGCATGCATCTCACTCAGCATCGGCGAGGCGGTGCCGACAAACTTCCAGACCACCTGGCGTACCAGCGTGAATGCCTTCGTCGCCACCGCCCAGATGGCTGCGGCGTCCAGTCCAAGCGTCCGGGAGACCACGATCACCTGGGTGGAGGTGATCAACTGCGTTCCGATCGCCACCCAGAACACGTCGGTACCATAGGCGAAGAGTTCCTTGAACTGCCTGAAGCTGGCCCGTCCCCAGCTCCCACGGGCGGGAAGCAGCTCCAACCTTCCACAGGAGAAGCCGCAGAAGAAGGCACCCATCAGCCATCCAGCCCCGTGGCTGGCCAGCAGGCTGAAGACTCCCCACCCACTGGAGAAGCCCAGCCAAAGGACCAGGATCTTCACGATGAACTGGCTCAACTGGGCTCCATTCATGATGTCAATCCGCTGATGCGCAAAGAGCACTTGGACAAAGATCCGCGTCTGGAACTCAAGGGTCACGATCAGTGTCTGGCCGAGGAGGAGCCAAAGGAAGGTCGTGTGAAAGGTGGGGTTGATCGCCATCAGGGAAGGCATCGCGAAACTCATTCCACCTCCAAGCAGCAGAATGATCAGTCCCTGCACAAGAAAGACGAGCATCCCCGATTTCAACATCCCCCCGTATTCGCCTCCGTCCCGGTGGTCCTTGTGGTCAATCAACAGCCTCGCCAGGGAAGAGGACATCCCGAGGTCGACAAAGGTCAGGAAAGCGGCAATCTGAAGGGTGACCGCCCAAAGGCCGAACTCCTCCTTGGGCAGGTAGACCAGCGCGAGCCTGATCGAGGCCAACGTGTAGAGGATGTTGACCAGGAGGACCAGGTATCCGGAGGCAAGGCCTCTTGCAAAATTTCTCAGTCGACTCATGGACCGGCTACACCTTCAGGCGCTCAGTGACCCTGTAGACCCTGCCGGAGGGACCAGGGCGTCGCAAGGGCGCTTTCTGAATCACCCTGCGATAGAAAAGGTTCTATCTGAAGTAGAACAGCATGAAGACCGCGGTGGCGCAGAGCAGACCCGCCCAGAAGCGATCCTCCAGGAGGACATTGCCTGAACCATCGTCACTCGCATCCCCCCCCCCGGTCACACGCTTCGCCGAACTGAGGGCGGATAGAAGGAAGACGGTGAAGATGGCACCCCCCCCCACCAGTCCACATAGTGCAGGAGGGAGGTTTGCGAAGACCA
>CAZKNW010000281.1:0-5675 GCA_964554035.1 uncultured Verrucomicrobiota bacterium | reverse complement strand
AACTTGTTCTAACCCCTTTGGATCAGGGCCCCCTTGCCGGTGAGGTCCTGCATGATTTCCGCCGAGGCCATGCCAACATCAACCAGGGATACCTGTGCTGTAGGTTCATCGGGCACGATCCCATCGCCACTTGATGCCGGGATGCTGATCAGGTCCACAGGGACATCGTCCCCCTGCAGTCTCACGGTCAATCCACCATCCTTCACGGATTGCACCACATCCGAGGAATACTCCACCTCCATGGGAGCAGGACGTGCCACCCACCCTTCGGCCAGCTGGACCGCAAGTCCGGCATCCGGCACTCCGAAGCCCGTCAGGTGACTGAATGGAAAGCCGGAGCCATTCGCACGGATGTTGGGATTCATCGTATCGGTCTGGCCCGACGAGAGGATCAGGATCTGCTGAACATCCCGGACGGAAAGGTCGGGATTGACCGAAAGCATGAGGGCGACGACACCGGCGACGATGGGAGAGGATCCGGAAGTGCCGGAGAAGCCGAGCGAGTTGTAGGCATAGTCAGCCAGGTCGCTCGGAAAGTTGATGTTGTTGATGCCGTCCGTCCCGGAAAGGTCCGTGGTCACCAGTTTCTTGAAACCGGTGTCTCCGCTCGGACCGCTCACCAGAACACAGGCTCCGGGACTGCTGTAACTGGCCACACGGCCACTGTCGCCGACCGCACCGACGGCAATCACACCGGGGTCATTGGCGTATCCATCGTCATTCACGTTGCCACCAAACTCCGCTCGATTGCCCCCTGAGCGAACCATGACCACACCCAGTCCACCCCTGCCACTCTGCAGGGCATTGTCGATGGCCATGCGTTCCAGCATGCCAGGCCCTCCAAACTGGTTTGCCGCATTTCCCCAGCTGTGATTCTGGATCGGGATCTCCTGGATCCTGTATTCAAAGGCGTCCGCCAGTCCGATCTCTCCCGCGATCCGGTCACTGTCCGAGAAGATCCGCATGCTCACCCAACCTGAAGCCGGCGCCACACCGGAAACGCCCACTCCATTGTCGCCAACGGCGGCAGCGAGCCCGGCCACCTGAGTGCCGTGGTACTGGGACGAGGTACCATTCTCGCCACCCGGTACGCCCTGGAAAAAATCATAATGCCATGCGTTCACGCCGTTGCCCGCAAGGTCCGGGTGTCCGGATTCGACGCCATCATCCACGATGCCGATGACCACCCCTTCCCCACGACTTCGGGCCCAGGCCACCCGGGCATTGATGTCCGTTCCATTGCGAACACCCGTCGTGGGGTCACGGCTTTCCAGATGCCACTGCCCGAAATTGATCTCTCCTTGTTCCCTGTAGTAGGGATCCTTCGGTTCCGGCGCATATCCGCCCTGCTTCCGATGGTTCCGTCTCCGCTCAGGATGGCAAAGCAACACCCCTTCCCTGAGAGAAAGCGTCTCACAAAGATTGATGGCCTCGAGGGCGTGCCTGGCTTCAAGGATGAAGACGTCCTGGCCCACCTGCCTTCTCAGCCTCAGCCCGGTTTCCTCAACGATAGGATCCAAATTCCGAGAATCCTTCAGTCGAAGGATGACCCTGTGGGACAGGTCCACGGAATCACTCCCTCCCAAGGGCCAGGCCTTGATCCAGCGATCGAGGATGGTGGAAGCTTCATCCTGACCAGGCCGCAGGGGATCCAGCAGATAGGTCCGGGGGCATTCCTCCTTGAAAGTGACATGCCGCTCCGGTTGCACATCCACGCCTCGCAAGCCCCTGTCCGGGAACACCACCACTGCCAGTGACAGGACTATGAACAACTTGCGGAACATCATTCTGGACCCGGGATGAAGGGGCTACGTCCAATCAGGAATCCTCCAGTTCCAATTGAGGATCCGCTGGTTGGAATGCACTTGAGCGTGCTCGATCGCGCCCGAAATGTAAAACTTAGCATTCTCAACCGCCTTCCCGAGCCCGAGCCCCAGGGCCAGGTTCGCGGCAATGGCGGCGGAAAGGGTGCATCCGGTTCCATGAACACCACCCACTCCAATTCGTTTCTGTCGAAGTGTCTTCATCCGGGAACCCGAATATAGCACATCGACCGCCTCATCACTTCCGGAAAGGTGTCCTCCCTTCAGAAGAACGGCACAGCCAAAGTCTGCATGCAGTTCCTTCACGGCCACCTTCATGTCCTCCTCACCCCGGATCGCCTTGCCGGTCAGCACTTGCGCTTCCGGAAGATTGGGAGTGATCAGGGTTGCCAGGGGAAGCAGGGATCTCTTCATGGCCAGCACCGCGTCCTTCCTCAACAAGGCCCGGCCGCTCGTGGAAATCATGACGGGATCCACAACAAGGGGCATGTCGTTCCCATTTTTCTCAAACCAAGCGGCAACCCGTTCAATGATCGCCGCCGAATAGAGCATGCCCGTCTTCAGGGCTCCTGGAGAAAAGGCATCCATCACGGTCTCAAGCTGCTGCTGCACAAAGGAGGCCTGACTGGACTGCACTGCGGAAACCTGATTGGGATTCTGTGCCGTCATGCAGGTCAACACGCTCAGGCCGTGAACACGATGAGCCGCAAAGGTGGCAAGATCCGCCTGGATGCCGGCACCTCCTCCGCTGTCGGAACCCGCCACCGTCAGGGCAGCTGGTGTATCGGTCCTCTTCCCTTTCCGAGTCACGGGCTTCCTGGATCAGATGTTGCGGACGAGACCCGTGCTGTCCCCGAACCGGGAAACCGGCAGCCCAATCACCTGAAGCATGGAGACGTACAGGTTGCACATGGGAACGGATCCGAAATGGACTGCACGCCCCGGGTGCAGCACGCCTCCGGCACGCCCCGCCATCAAGACAGGCAGATCCACATGGGAATGACGGTCCCCATCCTTGATCCCTCCTCCATAGAGTATCATGGAGTGATCCAGCAGGGTCCCGTCCCCTTCCTTCACGGAGCGCATCTTGTCCAGGAAGTAGCCGAACTCGCTCACCAGGAAGTAGTCGATGCGCTTCAGCTTCTCGATCTTGTCCGCCTCACCCCGATGATGGGAAATGGCGTGATGCCCGTTGTTGACACCCACCTGAGGGTAGGTCCTGTTGCTTCCGTCGTAGGCAACGAGAAAGGAAGCCACACGCGTCGTATCCGTCTGGAACGCCAGCGTCATCAGGTCATACATCAGGCGGACATGCGCCCTGAAGTCCTTCGGGATGCCTGATGGCTTCTTGTAGTCCGGCATCTCAAATTCATCGAACTTCTCCGCCTGCTGGATACGGATCTCCACCTCGCGTACCGACTCCATGTACTCGTCGAGCTTCCTCTGGTCGGTGGATCCCAGCTTCGATTTGAGACGTCTTGCATCATCCAGGACAAGATCGAGGATGCTGTTCTGGTAAAGCTTCCTGAGCCGCTCGCTTTCCGTGGGCTTGCGACGCGCACCCGCTCCAAACAGGCGCTCGAAGACAAGTCTCGGATTTGCCTCACCCGGCATGGGCACCGACTCACTCTTCCAGGACACATTGTACTGATAGGCGCAGGAATACCCGGAATCACACTTGCCTGCCATGCGTGACTTGTCCCCTGCCAGTTCCAGCGACGGCAACCGGGTCTCTCGCCCGATGAAACGAGCCGCCACCTGGTCGACGGAAATACCGATCCGGATGTCGGCACCCGCCGTCTTGCGCGCCTGCCTGCCGGTCAGGAAGGTGGCA
The DNA here is from genome assembly GCA_964554035.1 of uncultured Verrucomicrobiota bacterium. Taxonomy (GTDB): domain Bacteria; phylum Verrucomicrobiota; class Verrucomicrobiia; order Limisphaerales; family CAZKNW01; genus CAZKNW01. Next base: position 2,018 of record CAZKNW010000281.1, on the reverse strand, counting down.
TTCGCACGGGCATGATCGCCTCCTCCATCCCCATTGGCCTTGGCCTTGTGATGGTCAAGTCCCCCAATCACCTGAAACTCGCTCCGGTGGCGCTCAATCGTCTTGAGCGTCGGACTCATCTGGTAATTGTTTCCATTCCCCCGGGGCACCCAGTTGGGCACGATGACACCGTTGGGGTGGTAGACAAAGCCCATGCGGATGGGAAAACCATCCTTGGTCAAGCGCGCCTTCACCTGGCTCTGGCCCATGGCGGGCACGATCATCGACTCAAGGGCGGGCAGCGCGAGGGCCACACCGGTTCCCCTGAGAAAGCCTCGTCGGGACAAAGCCCATTTTCTGGTCTGGATGTTCATGGCATTCAGTTCTCGTCAGGCCGAAACGGATCCCCCCGTCTCAGCTGGAAGGGAGCGCTCTCGGCAATGGCGACTACGACATCCGAAAACCGGTGTTCGCCAAGGGCCGCCTTCCCCACAATCTCATTCACGGCACATCTGTCAAAGTGTTTGATCCCACGACCCAGGGCGTAGGTCAGGAGGCGCTCGACGAAGGATCTCACGAACTCCTCCTTCTTGTCCTCGGCAAGGATCCGCGAGAGTTCCCGGGAGTTGGTGAAGGTCTCTCCACTGACCAGTTTACCCGAGGAATCCACGAGGAAGTCCCCCTCCATCAACCGATAACGCCCGATGGCATCAAAGTTCTCCAGACCAAAGCCGAGCGGATCCATCCTCGCATGGCAGGACCGGCAGACCGGGGAATCGCGGTGCTTCTCAAGACGCTCACGCAGGGTCCCACTGGCAGCCGCCTCCGCCGTTTCCTCAAACTCCGGAATATCATCCGGCGGCTGGGGCGGCGGCGTCCCAAGGAGATTCTCCAGGACCCAAAGGCCCCGCTTGACCGGCGCAGTGCGGCTTGGATTGGAGGTGATCGTGAGAATGCTGCCATGGGTCAGGACACCCATTCTAGGGGTGCCCCGCAGGGTGACCTTGCGAAACTCCCCACCTTCGATTCCAGGCATGTCGTAGTGGCGTGCGAGTTCCCCGTTCACGAAGGTGTAGTCCGCTCCGAGAAAATCCAGAATGCTCAGGTCATACCGCTGAATGTGCCTGAAGAACATGCGGGTCTCCGTCCGCATGGATTCCTTGAGTGATTCGGTAAAGCCGGGGAACACGTCTTCGGACGGGGTCACCAGGTCCAGGTTCCGGATCTGCAGCCACTGCTCCGCAAACCCGTCCGCCATGGCCTTCGCTCGGGTGTCCCTGAGCATGCGGCGAACCTGCTCATCCAGGTTTTCACGAAGCCTCCCGCGGCTCGCCAGGCCAAACAACTCCCGGTCCGGCATGCTGCTCCAGATGAAAAAGGAAAGCCGGGAAGCCAAGGCAAACTCATCGATGGGAAAGACACGTTCCGGATTGTCCGGTTCCGGTTGCAGCTCCTCACGGAAGAGAAAGCTCGGCGAGACCAGGATCGTCTGCAACGCCAGCCGGACGCAGGTCTCGAAGGTCTCCCCCTTTCGTTCCGCAAGCCGGAAGATCAGCATCAGGCGGTCGATCTCCCCCTTGCTGACCGGGCGCCTGAATGCCTGGAACGCAAAGTGGGAAACAATCTCGCGGGCCACCTCCAGCCGGTTGTTTTCACTGTGCTGCCGGAAGAACACGCGCTTGTGGGAGGGTGGCAGGGCGGCATTGTTCTCCCGGATGGGCCCTTTGATGACAAGCCGTTCAACCATGAGGTTCCGGTCCCCCTTTTTGGGTCCGGTTTTCTCATAGTAGTCATTCAGAAAGGACATCGCGACCCGCTGGCTGCCCTCCTCCACATGGTGATCCACCCTGTATTCCCGAGGCGTCTTCCGGTCGGCCTTCACACTATGGATGACAATCTGCCTCCCTCCGACCGACACCGCCATCTTCACCGGTTCGTCTCCAGCCTGGTCCCCTCCCGCAACCACCGTGATCTCATAGGTCCCCGTGCCTGGAAAATCATACTGGCTGATGATGTCCCCGTTGGACGTCAGCCATTTC
>CAZKNW010000280.1:0-5696 GCA_964554035.1 uncultured Verrucomicrobiota bacterium | reverse complement strand
AAACAGCGGACAGCCTGTGGTGAAGGAAATGGTTCCATCGATGGGATCGAGCACCCAGACGTAGTCGGCATCCTCATTCTTGTTCCCGTACTCCTCGCCTATGATGCCGTGTTGCGGAAACCTGGATTCGATGAGCTTTCTCATCAGTGCCTCGGCCTCACGATCCGCAATCGTCACGGGTGAGGCATCCTCCTTGGCCTCCACTTCCAGCCCGGTATCCGCAAACCGGGGCACAATGACCCTGGAACTCTCGTGGGCAAGCTCCTCCACAAATTTCTTCAACGCTTCGATGTCGGCCATAAAACGGAGAACATGCCCGCACACAAACCGACATTCCAAGCTTCAAGATGCCCCGCCCCGGCGGGCGCTCATCAGCCAGGCATGCTGCCGCATCGGGACCGCACTGTTGAAGATGGAGGCGGCGGTCTCGTCGAAGATCATCATGCAATCCCAGTAGAACTGCCCGGCCTGCACCCCTGACTCCCTCAGGACCCCACGGTGATCCCAGATCACCACCAGACACGAGATCCGGTAGAGAAGCTTCCACATGGCGACAAGGATCCCCTTCTGCCAGACCGGGGTCGCCCCGAACATGAATCTCAGGGTTTCCACATGGAAGGCAACGTGCCCCTCCTCGTCATGGCAGACCTGATCACAGATGGCCTTCACGACCTCATCGTCAAGGCCGTCTCTCAAGGCACGGAAATACCGCTTGGCAATCATCTCGGGCAACAGCAGTACCAGCAGTTCGTGACGCAGCCCCAGCATTCGCCTCAAGGTGACGAAGGCGAAGTCCGACCAGTGAAAGCGAAGCAGCGGGATGTTCATCAACTTCAGGGCACAGGCAAAAAGGTCCGCATGCCCCTGCTCCTCCTTCACGAAAAGGTCGATCGCCTCCTCGTAGTCCGGTTCGCCAACCCGGGAGGCGGCCTTCCTGATGTGGCGGCCATCGCCGCTTTCACCGACCTGGAAGCGTTGCCAGGAGCGTCCGAGTGCCCTGCGGGCCCTTGGGGGAAGATTCACCCCACGTTCCCAGGGGATCTTGTTTCGCTTACTGGAGTTGGTCTTGAAGTAGTGAAGCCATTGGTTCGCATTCATGGTGGCAGGAAGGAGGAGGGTTAAGGTTTGAGATCAAGGAAGGGAAAAGGAGGAGGGGGTTCAGGAGGGCCGGTCAAAGTGGTCCTGAAGCCAGGACTCCACCCCCCGGATCAACACCTCCGGCGTGGACGTCCCGGCCGTGATGCCAACCTTGTCACCATCCCGAAACCAACCCGCCTCCATTTCGGAAGCGGACTGGACATGATGGACCCGTCCGCAATGCCGGCGACTGGTCCGCATCAGTTCATGGGTGTTGTTGCTGTTGGCCCCCCCGATGACGATCACCACGTCCGAGTCCCTCGCCAGTTCAATGGCCGACTCCTGGCGCTGCTTGGTTGGACGACAGACCGTGTCGACGAAACGTACCTCCGAGTCCGGAAACTGCCTGCGGATCAGCCCGACATACCGCTGCACCTTGGAAATCGGCTGGGTGGTCTGGGCCGCCACCCCAAAGCGGGGACGGGAACGCATCCGGGGAATATCCTCCTCCTTCTGGATGATGGCATAATCGGCTAGATCTTCCGTCAGGCCCACCACCTCCACATGCCCGGGACGACCGATGACGACAGGAAAGTATCCCTTCCTCGCCAGCTCATGGACCGACTCATGGGCGAAGCGCACCAAGGGACAGGTCGCTTCCCTTACGGAATGTCCCCGTTCCTTCACCTCGCGGATGCGCTTCTCCGAGGCACCATGGGCGGTAATGATGACCTCACGGGTAGTGACATCCTCAACCCGGCCTTCGAAGCGGGCGCCTCTTGCCGAAAGATCCTGAATCACGGCCTCGTTGTGGACGAGGTCTCCAAGGATCGTCACTTCACCTTCCTCAAGGGCCTGTTCTGTCAGTTTGATGGCATCACGGACGCCGAAACACATGCCAAGGTGGGCCGCCCGTGAAACCTCGATTGCCGGTTTCCTGATCGTTGTCGCATTCATTCTTCTCTTCTTTCTATCGGTCCCTCGGGAAATTTTCTGGACCCCTGGGGGAATTGTTTCTTTGTGTTACAAAGTGAATAGATACAGCTGGTTGGTTTTCGTTCAAAAGGAATCAGGATTTGTTTTCGTTGATGATGGTCTCCAGCAGTTCAAGGTAGTCCTTGAACGCCTTTTTGCCGTCTTCGGTCAGCAGGCAAAGGCTCAGGGGACGCTTGTCCTTCCGCGTCTTCGCGACGGCGACATAGCCGGCATTCTGCAGGGCCTTGATGTGGCTGATCAGGTTCCCGTCCGTCATGCCCAGCGTGTTCTTCAGGTCCGTGAAGGACATTTGACCGGTGGCGGCAAGGATGGAGACAATCCCAAGCCTTCCCTTTTCATGGATGACACGGTCAATTTTGCTGAAATGTTCCGGATTCACACTCGATGGTGGCTCAGCCTCTCTTGGCCTCGGTCACGAAGAGATAAACACCGTAGAGCAGATGCCCAACCCCAAAAAAGCCGCCCATGACATAGTGCCCCATTTCCAGTTCGGGCATATCCACCCCACCGCTGTAGAATATCAACAACCCGAATCCCCCAAGGACGGCAACCCAGCCAAAAAGCTTCATTCCCCTGGGCATGAAGAAACCCGCTGAGTGAACGGCGCAACCATACAGAACCATCCAGAAACAGCAGACCGCCACGACGCCATCCTCTGGATTGGCCATGCACAGAAGCCCCCCCAACATCGCCCCGCTGAAGAAACCGGGCAGAAAGGCCGAGGTTACCCTTCGGGTGGGCGGCGACCAGAAAGGCTCGCTGCTCTTGAAGGCCTGGCGGCGTACCAGGAAATAGGCGGCTGCCAATGCCAGACAGGCCGTGGCCATCCAGTAGATCGCGAATCCCCTTGCAGTGGGAATCTCCAGAAAACATGCCCCCACCGCCGCCAGGGTGCCGATTCCCCCGGCAGCCGTCATCACCGGTCCCAAGGCACGACGATAGATGGCCGCCCTTTCCATCAAGGACCGGATCGTGGCCAGGTTGGCTTCAGCCCATTGTTCGCTCATGCAACTACTTTGCCTTGCAAAGCTTTTTGGTCAATCACCAATTCCGAAAAGCACCTCCACGACTCCTGCGGCGCCGCCGCTTCAGCCCGAAACGCACAGAAAAATGTCTCAAGGGTTTCCGGACTGTTGTCGATGTAGATCAGGATAAACCACCAGGTCAAGGTGGAGCGTCAGCATGCCTGCCGATATCCAGCCCATTTCAAAGAAGCCGGATCCCCCTGCTCCCTACCTGTCGGGGAGCAAGGTCGGAAGAGTTCTGCGCTCGATCCTCTCTTTCGCCACAACGGCAAGGAATCCGGAAACATCCTCCGCCGAGATGGACACGAGATTCTTCGATCGGAAAGCCAGGCAGGCATCCCTCGAGGAAGAGATCATCCAGGTCAGCCCCAACCCCATCATCGTCCTTGATCAGGACCTCCGCTGGGTCTCATGCAACCGCGCAGGCGAGAAACGGGTCGGACGGGACCAGGAACGCCTGAAGGGGCACCCCTTCGAGGACCTCATCCCCAAAGAGGATCAAGGGGCCTTCCATGACGCGGTGAACAAGCTTGGGGCCGGCCATGTCCGGATGGAGCTGCATCTGCGCCCTTTCGGAGCCGTCACCCCCACCCTGATGGACACCGTGATCCGACGAAGCAGCGGAGAACCCCACTATCTGGTCTACATGACCGAGATGACGGAATCGCGCGAGATCGAGGACTTCCTGAGAATTCAGCTCTCCGCCATCCAGGCCTCCCCGATCGCCATCATGGTGGCGGACGCGAGGCGGGACGATCATCCCGTTCTGTTCGTGAAAAAGGGATTTGAAACCCTGACCGGATATGAAAGCGACGAGGTGATCGACCGGAGTCCATGGGTGCTCCACGGGGCCGGCACCGACAAGACGGCACAGGAGAACCTCCGTCATGCCCTCCGGCATGGGGAGGCCTTCCACGACAGGATGCTCCACTATCCGAAAAAGGGGGAACCCTTCTGGTGTGACTTCCAGCTCATCCCCTATCACGATGTTAGCGGACAACTCACGCACTACGTCGGAATCCTGAACGATCTTTCCCGCGAGAAGCGCTTTGAACTGGAGCACGAAAGGGTCAACAAGCTGCTTCTCAAGAGCCATGGACAGCTCGAGGAGTTTGTCTACATAGCCTCACATGATCTCCAGGAACCCCTGCGTGCCACCGCCAGCTTCCTTCAATTGCTCGAAAGAAGGTATGCGGACCGCCTCGATGACAAGGGCATTGAATTCATCCAGCATGCCCTTGATGGGACCGTCCGCATGAGGCAGCTGATCATGGACCTCTTGACCTTGTCCAGGGCTGGTACCAGCGAGATCACTCTGGAACCCATTGCCCTTTCGGAGGTTTTCCAGGAGATCCTTTCCGACCTCGAATACCAGTTCGGGGAACAGGAGATCCAGATCAGTAGTGATCCCCTACCCGAGATCCTGGCCGACAGGTCCCAGATAGGTCAGCTTCTTGATGTCCTCATCCACAACGCCATTAAGTTCCGTGGGGAGGAGCCTCCCAGGATCCACCTGAGCGTCAGCCTCATGGACAAGGAGTGGGTGTTTCGCGTCTCCGACAACGGAATCGGCATCGATCCCGGGAAATTCGACGTGATCTTCAAGCCCTTCCAAAGGCTTCATTTCAGGAGCCAGTATGATGGCAGCGGCATCGGCCTGGCCATCTGCAGGAAAATCATCGATCGACACAACGGCCGTATTTGGTTGGAATCCAAGCTCGGAGAAGGCTCCACCTTCTTTTTCAGCATCCCGGAAGTATCGCCATGAACAGCAAATCCGAAGACAAAGACATTCACATCCTTCTGGTGGAGGACAATCCATCCGACCAGTTGATCGCGAGGGAGACCCTTGAGGAGCTGGGCTTCCGCGGAACCTTGCATTGTGTCGAGGACGGTGAACAGGCCCTCGATTTCGTCTATCGACGTGGGGACCACCCGGATGCACCGACACCCGACCTCATCATCCTCGATCTAAACATTCCGAAGAAGAACGGCAAAGAGGTCCTGGAGGTGATCAAGACGGACCCCGACATGCTCCTCATTCCCGTGGTGGTGCTGAGCACCTCCACCCATCCGGCGGACATCGGACGCTGTTATGCACTTCACGCAAACTGCTACCTGGTGAAGCCCGTCGAGCTGGAGGACTTTCATCGGAGCTTCGCGGCATTGAAGGCCTTTTGGCTGGACACCGTCCAACGACCGAAAAAGGCTTCACACTTTGCATGAGCCCGCCCTCCAACCTCATCAAGATCTTCCTGATTGAGGACAACCCCGCGGATGTTGTCCTGCTGAAGGAGTATCTGGACCCGGCCGTCTGGACGGGACTCCGGTTCGAGGTCCTGCACTCCGATTCCCTGACCGGCGTCACCCGGTCCATCAGGGAATTCCAGCCGGACATCATCCTTTCCGACCTTCATCTCGGAGGCTCCAACGGTGTCGAGACCATCGAGAAGCTCAAGCCGATCGCGGGCGACATCCCCGTCGTCGTCCTGACCGGGACCGATGATGTGGAGCTCGGTATCGATGCCATCAACGCAGGGGCTTCCGACTACCTCATCAAGGGGGAACATCTCATGACCACGCTTCCCCTGACCATCC
>CAZKNW010000279.1:0-5702 GCA_964554035.1 uncultured Verrucomicrobiota bacterium | reverse complement strand
AATTCGACAGCGTTGCCAGACTGGCATCCGCGGCTGACAACGCAGGCATTGCCACCAGATTTCTCGAACAGGGCCAGGTCATCACCTTTCAGGGTACGAACCTGGTCCTTTCCTTTTCGATTCTGGAGGGCCATCGCTTCGCAGTTCAACCCATTGCCAAGGGAGAGTTCATCCTGTCCTGGGGGGTTCCCTTCGGAAAGGCGCTGCGTGACATTGAACCGGGAGAATACCTGACCAATGACAAGTCGCTGGTCGAGATGAGGATCCGCTCCATCGACTTCGAGCTTCCGGAAGCGCCCAACTTCGAGGACTACACCCCCAAGGTGGAAGTTCGCCCTGAGGAAATGGTGGCTTCCCCACCCTTGGAAAGACTGGCTTCTCCCGGCACCTTCCAGGGCTATGCCCATCCTGCCGGCTTCGGGACGAGGAACTATGTGGGCGTCCTTGCCGTGAATGCGTTGGCGTCCGGTTTCTGCCGTGCTCTTGCGGGGCGGTTCAAGGGCAGGGAGGCGGATTTCTCAAATCTCGATGGGGTCGTGCCCGTGGATCATACGGAGGGAGGCGAGAGCAAACAGGCCCTGAACCACGGGCTGGTGGTCCGGACCCTGGCCGGCTTCACCCGTCATCCCAATCTTGGCGCGGTTCTACTTGTCGAGCCGGAGGGAGGTTCCGTAGGGGCCCGGGAAATCCTTGATGCCATACCGGATGAGATCCGGAAGGGGCTCTGCGTGGAGGTTTTGTCGCTTTCCGAAGGCTTTGAAAAGGGCCTGAACAAGGGCGCCTCGATCATCGATGGCTGGCTCCCGGGGTTGGAGAAACGGGAGCGGGTGGCGGCGCCGCTCAGCGCCCTGAAGCTGGCGCTCCAGTGTGGAGGCAGTGATGCCTTTTCCGGAATTTCCGGGAATCCCCTGGCGGGCCGAGTGGCGCGCACGCTGATCCAGCACGGGGGATCGGCAAACCTGGCTGAGACCACCGAGTTGATCGGTGCGGAGGCCTACGTGCTTTCCAAGGTTCGTAGTCCTGAGGTGGCCCGTGGATTCCTGGACATGGTGAACCGATACCAGGAGCTGGCTTCCTTCCATGGCCATAGTGCGGAAGGCAATCCCAGCGGAGGGAACCTCTACCGCGGGCTCTACAACATCGTCATCAAGTCGATCGGGGCCGCCATGAAGAAGGATCCCGAGGTTCCGCTGGATTTCATCCTGGAGTATGGGCAGTTGATGGAGCACCCGGGCTTCTACTTCATGGACAGTGCCGGCAATGACCTCGAGAGCATCGCGGGACAGGTCGCGAGCGGTTGCAACCTGATCCATTTCATCACCGGCAACGGATCCATCACCAACTTTCCCTTTGTTCCGACCATCAAGCTGGTCACGACCACTTCGCGTCATGAGCTGCTTCGCGCCGAGATGGATGTTAATGCGGGACGTTACCTCGATGGTGAGTCCATGGAGGATCTTGCTGAAAAGGTTTTTGAACTCTCCTGTTCGGTTGCTTCCGGAAAGCGGGTGGTTGGTGAGCTGGCCGGGCATTCCCAGGTGCAGCTCTGGCGCGCCTGGAGGCAGTCCTGTCCCACTAATGTGGAAGACATCCTGGGCCGGACGATACCAGACGGAGTGGGCTTGAGGCCGAAGCCTGAGATCGAGGTTTCGGGTGAGCTTCAGGAAACAATCCGGACGAACCTCTTCACAGGAGAGCCCTTTGCCCTTGCTTCAGGCCTGATCCTGCCCACCAGCCTTTGCTCGGGCCAAATCGCGTCCATGATTGCCTCAGGGATCACTGGGGACACGGGACGCTGTGTCGCGCTTCCCCATACCGAAGGCTGCGGCACTGCCCGTGGCCATGCCGAGGATCTCTTTGGCCTTACCCTGACCGGATACCTGAGCCATCCCCTGGTGAACAGGGCACTCCTGTTGGAGCATGGCTGTGAGAAGACCCACAACGATGAATTTCGAAGGCGCCTCAGGGAGGAGGGGCTCGATCCTTCACGCTTTGGCTACGCCAGCATCCAGGCCGATGGAGGCATCGAGGCCGTGACGCGTAAGGTTCGTGACTGGTTTGGCTCCGTGGAGGCAGTGGATCATGCCCGGCCTTATCAGTTGGGATGGATTCTGAATGGCGAACCTTCTGCGGAAGAGTGGACGACCCTGAAGGAAATGGTTGCTGGTATCGTGCGGCAAGGAGGCAGCGTGGTTTTTCCCCTTTTCGAGAACAGCGTGACGCAGGAGCTCGCGAAGAAGCTGGGTGTGCCCTTGAAGGCGAGCCTTGGATTCGCGAGATCACCTGTCGGGGCTGGGGTCCATTTCATGGAGATGTTCAGCGAGTCGACCGATGAGGCCCTGACGGCGCTGGGTGCGGGAGGCTGTCATCTGGTGCTCGTAAGCACGGAGGTGCGACATCAGGGACATCCGTTGGTTCCGACGCTGGTGATGAACCAGGGGCAGACGGACAGGGACTGGGCCGATTTTCGTGCCTGTGCCACGGCTGAGGAAATCGTCTCCATGATGGGGCAGGTCTTGTCAGGCAGCTTGGAGCCCCTTGCTTGGAAGCATCAGGATGTCTTCTTCCAGGTGACCCGCGGTCCTCTGGGGATCTCCCTCTGATGTCCATTCCGTGAGGATGTGACAGAGCGGAACCCTGTCCCTAGCTTCTTACCATGAAGTCGCGATTCTCATTTTCCTGTCTTGTTGTTTCGATGCTGGTTGCCGTTACGGCCCGGGCGGAGCTCAAGCCCATGATGGTGGTCCCGGGCAAGCTGGTCATCGATGAGGACTTTTCCAAAGACGTGGCCGAGCTTCCCAAGGGTGACTGGGTTAGAAGGCAGGGCACGCGCTGGGCGTTTGAGGGAGGGGTGTTGAAGGGGCGTCCTTCAACAGCCGAGTATCAGGCTGCGCGCTCACACCACAAGGGAACCGAGGCGAGGCTGAGTCTACCCAGGACGCCTGCTGATTTTGCCGCGTCGTTTCGCTTTCGGTTTGTCGGAGGCAAGGAGACCCCCATCGTCCCTTTTGTCGAGTTCGGACATCATGTCTGTCGTCTGCGGTTCAGCAGTGAGGGAACTGAACTGCTTGCCGAGGGGGAATCCCTGCGCCTGGCAAAGGCCACCGGTCTCCGCTTCGAGCCAGGCAAGTGGTATGAGGTCTTCACCGAAATGAAGGGTGGCGAGTTCGTGGCGCAGTTTGAGGGAGGAGTCATCTTTTATGGGCGTCATGCAAGTTTTGCGGTTCCGCCGAAGTCCGGAGGCAACGGTATCGGCTTTGCGGGTGCCACCGGTGGCAATGTCGAGGTGGATGACCTGAAGGTCTGGGAGGTGAAGAAGGCATACAAGGCGGGTTGGGATGCGCGCCGGAGTGCGTTTCCCGGATTCGAGCCGCAGAAGATCGAGAAGAAGTGGCAGGGCAAGAAGTAGCCTGCCGCTCGGTGCGACAAGACAACTTGAACGCGCGGCCGGGATATTTATTCTCGGCCCATGCCCCTCTTGAAAAAAGCCGGTCCCGGATTGCTTGTCCTGTCCCTTGTCCTTTCCGCCTTTTTGTCGCCTCTTCAGGCGGCCTCCAAACCCAACTTCCTCGTCATCCTCTGCGATGACCTTGGCTATGGCGACCTGGGTTGCTACGGCCATCCGCACATCAAGACGCCCCACCTGGACAAGATGGCGAGGCAGGGCCTGTTCTTCACGGACTGTTATTCGTCCGCACCGGTTTGTTCCTCATCACGCGCCGGATTGCTGACGGGACGCACTCCCAACCGCACCGGTGTCTACGACTGGATTCCCGACAACCACGTGGCGCACCTGCCGAGGACCGAGACCACTGTGGCGACGCTCCTGAAGAAGGGCGGTTACGCCACGGCCCATAGCGGCAAGTGGCACCTCAACGGCAAGTTCAACTCAAAGGAGCATCCCCAGCCGGGAGACCATGGCTTTGATCACTGGCTCGGCACACAGAACAACGCGAGCCCCAACCACAAGGATCCGGTCAATTTCGTCCGGAACGGCGAGGAACTCGGCAAGTTGGAAGGATTCTCCTGCCAGATCGTGGCCGATGAGGCGAGTCGCTGGATGAAGGACGTTTCCGCCAAGGGAAAGCCCTTCTTCATGAATGTCTGGTTCCACGAGCCCCATGAGCCGGTGGAGTCGCCTGAAGAGCTGGTGAAGAAATATCGCGGTGTCGCTCAGAATGAGGACGAGGCCCAGTATTTCGCGAATGTGGAGAACATGGACCGCGCAGTAGGCAGCCTGCTCAAGACCCTCGATGAAATCGGGCAGGCGGAGAATACGCTGGTCTTCTTCACCTCGGACAACGGTCCGGAAACCCTCAAGCGTTATCGCGGTGCCAAACGCTCCTACGGCTCCCCCGGTCCCCTGCGGGGCATGAAGCTTCACATTTATGATGGAGGCATCCGGGTGGCGGGCCTGCTTCGCTGGCCGGCCAGGGTCCTTCCGGGGCAGGTCTCATCCACTCCGGTCTGCGGCATGGATCTCCTTCCGACCCTCTGTGAACTGGGCGGAGTGAAGCTGCCGAAGGACCTGAAGCTGGATGGAGCCAGCATCGTTCCCATGCTGGACAACCGGATGATCCGCAGGAGCACGCCCATGTTCTGGGCCTATTACCGTTCCATCAGCCTGCCCAAGGTCGCCATGCGCGATGGGGACTGGAAGCTGGTGGCCCACTGGGATGGCCCGGAGAAACCGCTGGGCGGCAATGTCAACCCGGAGTCCATGGCGCTCATCAAGTCCGCACGACTGACAAGCTTCGAGCTCTACAACCTGCGTGAGGACATCGCCGAGTCGAATGACCTGTCGAAGAAGTATCCGGGCCGCTTGAAGCAGATGTCGGTTCAACTGATCCGCAAGTTCGACGAGGTCCAAAAGGAGGGGCCGACCTGGGAGTTCGAATAGAGGCCTCTTGTGGAAGGACGGGGAGGCAAGAATGTCGAAGGGTTTTTGAACAAATGCTTTGATTCTTCGATCTCATCCCACCTAAATCCCAGCACCCCTATGATGAAACCTGTTCTTCCCCTTTCGAGAATCCTTGCCTTCCTGCTCGTCATAACGATCTCCGCGCTTGTTGCCCATGGTGTCGAGGAGGCGGTCAAGAAGACGGAGAAGACCGCGGCCAAGGAACCCGCTCAGAAGAAGAAGGGCGGACGGCGTGCTCCGGCGCTTGAGCCAGCCCCCAACTTCCAGGTGCTCATCCCCAAGCAGGCCTTCGGCAAGGAGTACCTGCTTTCGGCATCCATGATTCCCCAGGCCCAGGCTGCCACAGGCACGGGGCTGGCCGGCAAGATCGTCAAGTTCGAGCTCTTTCATGACGGGGTCGACATGTATGAGTCCGTTGACGGCCTTGTGGTGACCAAGGAACTTCCCGCCAAGCGCCTGATCACCACCTTTCCGATCGTGGAGACCCAGGAGGATGGCGGCGTGGTCATCGACTTCAACGCGGGCATGGACCGCATCGTCAACGACATCTGGTATGCCACCTCCTCGCGCTTCAGCAGCCGGATGCTGGACAATGTGGTTGAAGTCACCTCGAGCCGTGTCTTTTCCGTGAAGAAGGAGGGACAGATGCTCTCGATCCGTCAGGCGGCCCAGGCCCGGGATCGCCAGTTCAACCAGAATCTCGAATCCCGCTACGAGGTCCGCTACTTCATCGCCCCTTACCGGAAATCGAAATTTGAAGCCAAGGAGAACACCACCAAGG
>CAZKNW010000278.1:696-5719 GCA_964554035.1 uncultured Verrucomicrobiota bacterium | reverse complement strand
GTGAACAAGGCGGAGGAGGACGTCAAGATGGTCGCCACCACCATTGGATGCACACGCGCCTCCGACCGTGCTGCCATCACGGAACTCTTCGAGGCGAAGTTCTCGGAAGGTTTGAAGACGGTCGGCAGGCAGTTCGACTTCGTGGAGCTCTACGATTCACGCGACCAGTTCCGTGAACAGATCCTCAAGATCATCGGCACCGACCTGAACGGCTACGTCCTTGATGACGCCGCCATTGACTTTCTCGAGCAGACCCGCGTCGAGGACCTGAATCCCAACAACATCCTTGATGCCGAGGGTATCAAGAAGATCACCGACCTGACCGCCGTCCAGGCAAAGCTCGCGAACCAGATCACACGCGACAAGGAGAAGGTCATCAAGAAGCAGGACGTCGAGGCACGTGAAGCCATCCTCGAACTTGAGAAGCAGCAGGCCGAGGCCGAGCAGAAGCAGAAGCGCGAGATCGCCACCATCACCGCCCGCGAGGAAGCGGAGGCCCGCAAGGTGGAACATGAGCAGCGCCTCAAGTCCGAGTCCGCACGTATCAACTCCGACGAGGAGATCCAGATTGCGGAAGAGAACAAGAACCGCCAGGTCGTGGTGGCCGCGAAGAACCGTGAGCGCACCGAGGCCGTTGAAACCGAGCGTGTCGAGAAGGACCGACTCCTCGAGGTCACCGAGCGTGAGCGCATCGTCACCCTCGCCCAGATCGAGAAGGAGAAGGCCATCGAGGTCGAGCAGAAGAAGATCCAGGATGTCATCCGCGAGCGCGTGATGGTCGAGAAGGCCGTGGTCGAGGAGAAGGAGAAGATCAAGGACACCGAGGCCTTTGCCGCCGCCGACCGTCAAAAGAAGGTCACCATCACCGAGGCCGAGATGAAGGCCGAGGAGAACCTGGTCCAGGAGATCAAGGCAGCCGAGGCCGCCAAGAAGGCCGAGGAATTGAGGGCCGATCGCGAGGCCTACACCGTTGTGAAGGCTGCGGAAGCAAAGAAGACCGCAGCAGAGCGGGAAGCCGAGGAGATCGTCATCAAGGCCGATGCCAGCCAGGAAGCCGCCGAACGCGAGGCCTCCGCCAAGAAGATGCTCGCCGAGGGAACGGTGGCCGAGACCGCCGCGCCGGGACTGGGCGAGGCCCAGATCATGGAGGCCAAGGCGGCCGCCACCGAGAAGCAGGGAACGGCCGATGCCAAGGTCATGGAACTGAAGTTCGGAGCCGAAGCCAAGGGAACCGAGCAGAAGCTCACCGCCGAGGCCACAGGTGCCGAGCGGAAGTTCGCCGCCGATGCCAAGGGCATCACCGAGAAGGCGGAAGCCATGAAGATCTTCGACGGTGTCGGACGCGAGCACGAGGAATTCAAGCTGCGCCTGAACAAGGATCTCGAGGTCGAACTTGCCTCCATCAACATCCAGAAGGACATCGCAGGCCATCAGGCCGAGGTGCTGGCAGAGGCACTCAAGAATGCCAAGGTCGACATCGTGGGTGGCGAGAGCCAGTTCTTCGACAAGATCGTCAATGCCATCACCGCCGGCAAGTCGGTGGATCGCATGGTGCAGAACAGCGAGACGCTCACCGACATCAAGCAGACCTTCTTCAACTCCGATCCCGACTACTTCCGGGAGCAGATGAACAAGTTCCTGAACCAGTTCGGATTCAGCTCCGAGGACGTGAAGAACCTGTCCATTGCCACCGCCCTGAACAAGATGATCCATGGCAGCAGCGGCGAGAACAAGTCCACCCTGCAACGGATGCTCTCCGTTGCGGAGAACCTGGGCGTCCAGGACCAGTCGGTTTCCAGCGTGCTCAAGGCCGCCGGAAAGAAGGGCTGATCCAGCACGATCCGGAACACAGGGGAGCCAGGCATCACGCCGCTCCCCTGCTCCACCGGATCAAACCAGGTCATGAAGCCTCCCATTTCCGACGATCATGTCTGAAGAGGAAGAAAAGATAGCCTCAACGGATGAGGCCACCGACGCCCCCAAGCTGGAAGGCGGTGCCTATGAGATCATCCGGAGCCGGCTCAACGCCCACGGCGAGGAGCTGCGCAAGCGGATCGGCAGCCTGAACGAGGCACGCAAGGAGGTCTTCGGAGCCATCCCGACCAAGCTCATTGCGACCGAGCGGATCACCTCGGAGAACAACTGTGTCCCCCGCGACATGGTCAGCATCGGTGAGAACCGGTTCCTCTTCGGCTTCAACGTGCAGTTCGGCCTGAAGACCGAGATCGATGTCACGGATGTATTGGCGGGCTACACCTTCAACCGGGAGGACCATTCCTTCAGCGAGACCCCGTTCGACTTCCTGCAGGATGATCTCTTCGTCAACGATTTCCGCCAGCTCTACAAGTATTACAAGAAGACGATCTTCGTTAAGTTCTCATGGATCGGTCCCTACCTGTTCATGGTCTTCCGGATCGGGGAATCGGTCACGGACATCAAGACCTTCAAGTGGCTGAAACGCGGGGAGGAAATGGTTTACGAGGGCAACCGCAGCGACCATGAGTTCGTCTTCCCAAGCCAGCACGAGTTTGAATGGAAGCGGACCCATCGTGACCTCCACCGAAGCGGGCAGCATCCCCACATCTCCATCGAGGACCGCGTCTATGTGGAAACCATCGGCGGGGACCTGACCATCAAGGTCGAGGACAATACGGAATCCGGACAAGGGATCTACTCCGAGCCGGTCGATGAAACAGACCAGACCCTGGATGATGCCGAGATCTTCTATACCAGCCTGGGCAACCTGATCCTCCTCAAGATCCGTCCCTATCAGGAGAACAAGTGGCGGCACTTTGTCTTCAACGAGAAGCTTCAGGAGGTGAAGCGGATCGATGCGATCGAGGGCTCCTGCATCCTCCTCCCCGACGACCAGGGCATCATCTTTTCCACGGGCTACTATCTGCAGTTGGGTGAGTTCAAGGAGTTCCCGAGCGAGCTCAAGAACATGATGTTCGAGCGCCGCATGCAGGCGCCCAATGGAGAAGACTATCTCTACGTCTTTTACAACCGGGAATCGGGAACCTACGTCCTGATGTCCTACAACATCATCGAGCAGAAGGTGGAATCCCCCATCAACTGCCACGGTTTCACCATCTTCCCCAACGGGGAGCTCGCCTACTTCAAGGGCCAGGATGATCCCCAGAAGCATCATGTCATCCAGACATGGCAGACCCCTTACGTGGACAGCAACCTTCCGGTCTCGGCAAAGAGTGACTCCAAGCTCTTCAAGATCGGAAATCCTTCCATCGTGCGCTGCATGGCGGAATGTCAGGAGATCCTGACCCTCCTCGGCAAGGAGGATTCCTACGCCGGGCTCTACATCGACCTGGTCAAGAACACCTCCGATGTGATCGATGCCTACTTCTGGGTGGCCGACCCCGATGCCTTCAACCTCAAGGAGCCCCTGCTCGCGATCAAGGAGGCCGCCACCGGGGCCATCGATGAATTCGACAAGGTCACACGGCTCAAGAAGAACGCGAAGAACGAACTCCAGCGGGTTTCGAACGAAGGACGCAAGCTCATCAGCGAGGCCTCCTTCGGACAGCTTGGAGGGATCGACGAATTTGTAAGCCACCTTGCGGGCCTGCGTGCGGTCCGCGGTGAACTGATCTCCCTCAAGGACGTCCGCTACATGGACCTCCCTGCCGTTGAATCCCTCGAGAAGGAGGTTGCCGAGGTCACGGAGAAGCTTTCGCAGAGGTGCGTGGAGTTCCTTCTCAAGCCCGAGGCACTGGATCCCTACGTGAAGAAGGTGAAAGGCCACGAGCAGTCGGTGGAGAAGCTCACCAAGGTTACCGAGGCAAAGGAACTGGGAGAAGCCATCGCCGCAACGGCCTCCGAGCTGGAGATGCTCATCGAGATCGTCAGCAACCTGAAGATCGAGGATGCCACCCAGACCACCCGCATCATCGACAGCATCTCCGGGATCTACGCTCCGCTCAACCAGATCAAGGCCGCCCTCAAGAGGCGTCGTCTCGACCTGCAGAAGACGGAAGGGGCCGCCCAGTTCGCGGCGCAGTTGAGATTGTTGGACCAGTCGGTGGTCAACTTCCTGGAGGTCTCCGATACCCCTGAGAAATGCGAGGAGTATCTCAACAAGGTGATGGTGCAGATCGAGGAACTGGAGGGACGTTTCTCCGATTTCGACGACTACGTGCTACAGCTTTCCGAGAAACGGGATGAGCTCTACACCGCCTTCGAAAACAGGAAGCTGGCCCTGGTCGAGGCACGCAACCGGCGGGCCTCCACCCTGCTCTCTTCCGCCGAACGCATTCTCAAGGGCATCCGGCACCGCGTGGAGAACCTGGAGTCCATCAATGACATCAACGGCTACTACGCATCGGACCTCATGGTGGACAAGGTGCGCGACATCGTGCGCCAACTTGAGGAGATTGGCGACACGGTCAAGGCCGGTGACCTGCAGGGCCAGCTGAAGACGATCCGCGAGGATGCCGTCCGGCAGTTGAAGGACCGGTCCGAGCTCTTCGTCGATGGGAAGAACGTCATCCAGTTCGGAAAGCACAAGTTCTCCGTCAACACCCAGGACCTGGAGCTTTCAGTCGTCCTGAAGGATGAAGACATGTTCTACCACCTTGCCGGAACCGGTTTCTTCGAGCGCATCGAGGATGAGGCCTTCAACGCCACCCGGCCCGCATGGAACCAATCGGTGCTTTCAGAAACCTCCAAGGTCTACCGCGGCGAGTACCTTGCCTACAAGTTGATCAAGGACGCGGAAAAGGGAATTATTCCCAAGGGCATGGAGGGCAAGGACACCAAACCAACACGGGTGTCGGATCTCGCCTCGATGACCGATGATGCCCTGTTGAAGTTCGTCCAGGCCTACATGGCACCCCGCTACGCTGAGGGATACGTCAAGGGTGTGCATGACGCGGACGGGGCAAAGATCGTGAAGGCCCTATCCACGATGCATGGCTCCATCGGCCTGCTTCGTTACCACACCCAGGCACGCGCCTGTGCAGGCGTCTTCTGGCACACCTGCGAAGATGAGATCCTGAAGGCCAAG
>CAZKNW010000278.1:0-686 GCA_964554035.1 uncultured Verrucomicrobiota bacterium | reverse complement strand
TGAATTCTGCGAGGCGACCCGATTGTTCCCCGCCCATCTGGCTGAAGAGGCGGGAGAGTATCTCTTCTTCGACCTGACCCGGGATCCCCAGCGCACCCTGCTCGTGGTGAGCCGCGATGCCGCCGAGATTCACAAGGCCTTCGAAACCCACATCAAGGCGAAGCACTTCGTCAAGAAGCTGGAAGAAGCAAGAAAGGCACTACGCTCCAATGTCGTCGCCGAGTTCAGCCTCCTCCGGGACTGGGTCTCCGCCTTCGTCAGGGAAGCCACGAAGACTGGCCAGACGTTCAAGGCCGATTACCTTGAGGAGACGTGTGCAGTGATCCTTGCCGGAACGCTGGATCACCTGAATGTCATCGATGCCTCGGTGGAGACCTCACTGGAGAAGCTCTCGGGAAACCATGCACGCACCGAGGATGGAAAGATGGACCTGAACTACAACGAGTTCATGACGAGGCTTCAGGACCATGAACGTCAAAGCGTCCCGCTCTTCCATCGCTACCATGAACTCAAGAGCCAGCTCATCGAGAAGAAACGCAAGGATCTTCGCCTTCACGAGTTCGAGCCAAGGGTGCTTTCCAGCTTTGTCCGCAACCGCCTGATCAATGAGGTCTACCTGCCCGTGGTTGGCGACAACCTCGCCAAGCAGATGGGCGTCGTGGGCGAAGACACGCGGACCGACCGAA
>CAZKNW010000277.1:0-5722 GCA_964554035.1 uncultured Verrucomicrobiota bacterium | reverse complement strand
TCCAGTTCCTCGATCGAATCGCCGGTCAACTTGGGAGAGCTCGTCACGATGCGCTTGACCTCGTGGAATAGCTTGGACTGCGTACGCTTCAGTCCCTCCTTGATCTTGCTGAAAAGTCCCATGGCTCTGTCTTGCTCTGAATAATGTTATGAACGCTCTCCGCGGCGGATGCGCACCCTCTCCAGGAGTTGCTCCACGTGGAGGATGGGCAGCTTCACCGTTCCGATCAAGGGCTTGCCCTTGTTCATTCCGTGGCAGTCGGATCCGCCTGTGGCAACGAGTTTGTAGCGGTCGGCAATCTCAAGGTAGTGCTCGGACACCGGGGTGGAGTGCCTTGAGTGGAAGCACTCGATTCCATCCATGCCTGCCTCGACCAGCCCGGGAATGACCTGGTCGATGCGGTTCAGCCCGGGGTGGGCCATCACGGCCACGCCGCCCGCCTCGTGAATCAGGTTGATGGCATCGGAGGCACTGATCTTCTGTCGGGGCACCCATGCCGGCTTGTTGACCTTCAGGTAGCGACGGAAGGCCTCATCCAGGCTCTTGCAATGCCCGTCCTCCACGAGGGCCCTTCCGATGTGCGGCCGTCCCGGTGCGTCGCAGTCGGCAATCTGCATGACACGCTCAACGCTGAGGGGGATGCCCAGCTTGTTGAGGCGGCTGACCATTTCCTTCACCCGTCCCTGACGGATCTCCTGAAAATGGCGGAGGCGTTCCCTCAGGGACTTGTTGTGGGTCTCCAGCTGGTAGCCGAGCATGTGCATCTCCAGTCCCTCGATCTCCGCGGTGATCTCGCAGGCGGGGATGAAGTGGATGCCCAGCTTTTCGCAGGCCTTGGCCATCCGCTCGCAGCCGTCCACGGTATCGTGGTCGGTGAGTGCCATGACCTGAAGCCCTTCGCGCTTTCCATGTTCCGCCAGCTCTTCAGGGGTGTAGGTCCCGTCTGAAAAGTTGGTGTGGAGATGGAGGTCGGCAAACATGGATCAGTCTTCAGCGGCAGAGCGCGGCGAACGGGAAAGGGTGGACTTGAACTTGTCGAGGATCCCGTTGACGAACTTGCCGCTTTCGGGGGAGGAGAACTTCTTGGCGATGTCGATGGCCTCGTTGATCGTGGTGACCGGAGGGATGTCGGAGCGGTGAAGCATCTCGTAGATCGCCAGCCGGAGGACATTGCGGTCCACCACGGCCATCCGGTGGACATCCCAGTTCCTGGCGAAGCGCCCGAGCTCCTCGTCAAGTTCCTCGAGCTTCTCGACCACGCCCCGGATGAGGGATTCGGAAAAGAGGATCAGCGCGGTCTCCTCGGCGGTCTCGGGAGGTGCTTCCGGGCTTTCTCCGTAGGTCGGGCCTTCCTGGAGGCGCTCGAGTGGCTCCAGCCTCTGGGACGCCCAGAACTGCTTCAATGCCTTCTCCAGATCCATGGCCGGGTTGAGGTCATGCTGGAACAGGAACTGAAGTGCCCGCTCGCGGGCGTCTCTGCGATTACGAATCATATACTTCTACTGACAAATGCCTGAAAAAGAACACCGGCGGAATGCGCCTGAACGGGCGAACGGTAGGGAACCGAACGCCTCATTGCACATCCTTTCGGAAAATAATGAGGTAGGCTAATACTGGGGAATGCTCTGGTCGATCTCCTGTGACCAGGCTGTGATGCCGCCCTTGACGCTCTTGACGTATTTGAATCCCTGTTGCTTGAGGAAGGTCAGCGCCTTCATCGAGCGGACGCCTCCCTTGCAGTGGAGGTAGATCTGCTCGTTGGGGTCCAGTTCGGTGAAACGGGCCTCAATCTGGCTGAGGGGGATCTGGGGGACACCCTCGATGTGGGCGATCTCAAATTCATCCGGCTCGCGCACATCCACCACGCGGATCCCGAGCCCCTTGTCATCCAGGGCCTTCTTCATGTCCTGCACGGTGACCTCGTCCGGGTTGGCCTCGGGCTCGGCGTCCATGCCGGGAATGCCGCAGAATTCCTGGTAGTCGATGAGTTCCTTGATGGTCGGGTTCTCACCACAGATCGGGCACTTGGGATCGCGGCGCAGCTTGACCTCACGGAACTGCATGTCGAGGGCGCTGTAGATCATCAGCCGGTTGAGCAGGGGCTTGCCCACACCCAGGATCAGCTTGACGATCTCGGTGGCCTGGATGCAGCCGATGATGCCGGGAAGGACGCCAAGGACGCCACCTTCGGCGCAGCTGGGTACCATGCCTGGAGGAGGTGGCTCGGGATAAAGGCAGCGGTAGCAGGGACCGTCCATGTGCGGAGCAAAGACGCTGGCCTGTCCTTCAAAACGGAAGATCGATCCATACACGTTGGGCTTGCCCAGGAGCACGCAGGCATCGTTGGTCAGGTAGCGCGTAGGAAAATTGTCGGTGCCATCCACCACGACATCGTAATCCTTGATGATGTCCATGGCGTTGTCGGAGGTCAGCATCGTGTTGTGCAATACCACCTCGCAGTGGGGGTTGATGTCGTTGATGGTCTCCTTGGCCGATTCGCACTTGGGGCGGTCGACGTCCTTGGTGCCATGGATGATCTGGCGCTGGAGGTTGGAGTAGTCCACCACGTCAAAGTCCACCAGTCCCAGCTTCCCGATGCCGGCCGCGGCGAGGTAGAGGGCGATGGGGGATCCGAGTCCACCGGTGCCGATACAGAGCACACTGGCCGCCTTGAGCTTCTTCTGTCCGGCCAATCCCACCTCGGGCAGGATCAGGTGCCGGGAATAGCGGCGAATTTCGTCGTTGTTCAATTCCATGGGGCGGGTTACTAGCAAACGGTCTCTGAGGCTGAAAGAAAATTTCCCCAACAACCCCCAAACCCGATGCCATCTCCCTACAAACCTGAACTTGTCGCCCGACGGCTCGCCGGGCTGACAGACCTGCGTCCCAGACTGGCCGTCGTGCTGGGAAGCGGCTTTGGATCCGTGGCGAAACGGGTGAAGGACGGCATCAATGTCAGCTACCAGAAACTGTCGGGTTTTCCCGTTTCGAAGGTCCCCGGGCACGAGGGACGCCTTTTGGTGGGACTGCTGGCCGGGAAACCGGTCATGATGATGAGTGGACGGGTGCATTTTTATGAGGGGCACTCCATGGAGCGGATCACCTTTCCCATGAACGTGGCGGCGGAGTTCGGCGTCGAGACGGTCCTCCTGACCAATGCCGCCGGTGGCATCACGGACAAGGCGATCCAGAACCAGTTCATGATCATCGAGGATCACATCAACCTCATGGGGGAGAATCCCTTGCGGGGCCACAGCGGCCCGGACGGACCTCCTTTCCTGGATCTTTCGAGGCTTTACGATCCGGGCCTCAGGAAGGTGCTGAAGAAATGTGGAAAGAAGATGAAGGTCTGTTCAGGCGTCTATTGTGCGGTGTCCGGTCCCACCTATGAGACTCCCGCCGAGATCCGGGCCTTCGAGGCACTGGGGGCGGATGCGGTGGGCATGAGCACGGTTCCGGAGGCGATCATGGCCCATCACTGCGGGCTGAAGGTTGCCGGTGTTTCCCTGATCACCAATGCCGCAGCGGGGAAGTGTCGCCGCGGAGTGAATCACGAGGAGGTTCTCCAAGCCGGTGAAGATCATGCCGGCGATGCCGGGAAGCTCATCAAGAGATTTGTTGCCAACCATGAGTAGTGCCGGCGTAAAGCTCCTGATCGACGAGGCAATCAAGGCCCGCGAAATGGCTGTGGCTCCGTACTCCAAGTTTGCCGTGGGAGCGGCCCTGTTGACCATTTCAGGCGATGTCATCCACGGAGCCAATGTCGAAAGTGCCAGCTACGGACTGACCTGCTGCGCGGAAAGGGTTGCGCTGTTCAAGGCGCTGACCGAAGGGCACCGGGATTTTGTATCCATCGCGGTCGTGGCGGACCATGATGGCGGTCCGATGCCTTGTGGTGCTTGTCGGCAGTTGCTCTCTGAATATGCTCCCGAGGCCGATGTCTGGGTGGCGGACGTCAAGGCACCGGATGCCATGAAATGCTTCAAGGTGGCCGAACTGCTGCCGGGGGCGTTCAGGCTGTAGCTGCCTTTGCCCGAAGGTCGTCCACAGATTTCGCAGATGTCGCAGATGGAGAAAAAGAGACGTTGGTCTCCGCTTCCTGTTCGGATGTCTATCTGTGGCTTTTCTGAATCTTCCGGAGAATTCTCTGGGCTTCGTGGGTGGAACTATTGTGTGGGTAGTCCATTCACCACGGACCATTCCAGCCATTGGCTGGTGAGCTTCTTCAGTTCCTGTGCCTTGGAATGACTGACGTCCACCGCGCCGAAACGGTCGCGGTTCATGTCGTTGAGTGTCCATGTTCCCCCCTTGCCGGATTGGATGGCCTTCCAGTCCTCGGTCCGGATGGCATGGGCATCCTCGGAATTCCAGATCAACGGCGGTCGGTCCTTGGTTTTGAGGGACGTCAGGACGGATAGAATGGAAATGCTGTCCACCACCTTGGAGGGAGACTTGCCGGCGATTTCGAGAAGCGTGGGATGAAGGTCCGCAATATGGGACAGCTGGCTGCTGATGCCACCTCGGCGGACCTTGTTGGGCCAGTGGGCGATGAAGGGGGAAGCCAGGGTTGCCTCGCTGAGGGGGATTTCAGGATCAGGAAAAGGAGTGGAGGCTGCGAGCGCCCAGTCAGGACCGACCGATTGATAGCTGTCCCTTGAGCCAGGCGGATGGTCTCCCTCGTTGTCCTTCAGGACAACAGGTGAGGGCCCTGAGTCGCCGAGGATCAGGATGAGCGTGTTGTTGAATTGTCCGGTTTCCTTGAGCGCCGCAATCACGTGGCCGATTCCCTGGTCCATGGAATCCAACATGGCGGATCGAACCGCCATCCTTCCGGCTTCAAGTTCCTTGTGAGAGGACTTGCCCCAGCGAACCTGGCTTTCCCGGCTGACGGGGAGGCGTTGGGAACGTGAGATCAGGTTGCGGTCCTGAAGGTTTTTGAAACGCTCTGACCTGAGTGCGGACCACCCGCCCAGATAGCGGCCTTCATATTTCCGTATGTCCTCCGGCTTGGCATGGAGGGGATGATGGGGGGCGGTGTAGGCAAGCCACATGAAGAACGGGGAATCCGCCTTGTCCTCGGATCGTTTTCGGATCATGGCACCGGCATAGCTGCTGATGGTGTCGGTAAGGTAGAAGCGATCCGGAAACAGGCTGATCTGGATGCCGTCACTCAGGACCAAGTTGAAGCCATGGGCATTCGCCTGTCCCGGCAGGAGGGCTCCCTTGGATGGCGAGAAGCTGCTGGCTTCATTGGCCATCAAGGCAAAGTGCTTGTCGAAACCATGGGAGCCAGGATGCAGGTTGCGACCCTTCCCAATCGGCCACTTGCCACTGAAGAAGCAGTCGTAGCCTGCCGACTTGAGTTCCCTCGCGAGATTGTCTTGGGGAACTGCGTTTGGAACGGGCAGGAACCTTCCTGAAAGCAGGGAGCTTTGGGAGGCCTTGGGGCTGCCACCGTGATAGAACGAGCTCAACCGTACCCCGTTGGAGGCAAGGGAATCGAGGTTCGGGGTCTGGATTTCGGATCCGTAGCAGCCCAGATCCGACCATCCCAATCCTGAGGCGGTGATCAGAAGGATATTGGGTGGATTGGAATCCGACCCGGCGGCGCGCGTGGCCAGCGGGAGCAGCGCAATCAAGAGGATTCCAATGAGCCAGTGCATGTGGGGCGATTCAAATTGCTTTGCCTCAATGAGACAAGACCGGACCCGTGGCGTTGAAA
>CAZKNW010000276.1:0-5728 GCA_964554035.1 uncultured Verrucomicrobiota bacterium | reverse complement strand
GATGGTGACTTTGCCTTCAAGCTCTATGATACCTACGGCTTTCCGCTCGACCTGACCGAATTGATGGCGCGTGAGATCGGGTTGGGTGTGGACAATGCCCGCTTTGATGAACTCATGGAGGAGCAGCGTGAGCGGGCACGCAAGGCCAGGAAGAGCGAGGTCATCGAGGTGACGGACCTGGGTGATCTTCCTGCGACGCAGTTCAATGGCTTTGAAAGCCTCTACACCAATACCGTCGTGAAGGAGGTTGTCTCTGTGGGTGGAAGGACCGCCGTGGTGCTGGACCGATCCCCCTTCTATGCGGAGATGGGTGGGCAGTTGGGAGATTCGGGAACGATCAATTCCGAAGAGCGGACATGGAACGTCCTCAACACCATCAAGGCCAACGACACCTGGCTTCACCTGATCGATAAGACGGACACGCTTCCTGAAGTGGGTGCCGAGGTGGAGGTTTCGGTGGACGTGGCGCGGCGCCATGCGCTGGAGCGGCATCATTCCGTGACGCATCTCCTTCACTGGGCGCTTCACGAGGTGGTCAGCAAGGACGCGACCCAGAAGGGTTCCTACGTCGGACCTGAGAAGCTGACCTTTGACTTCAATTCCTCTGCCTTGAAGGCGGGGCAGGTGAGTGACATTGAGAGGCTGGTCAATGAGCGGATTGTCGAGAATGCGCCGATCTCGTGGGGTGAGCTGCCTTACGATGAGGTGAAGGAGCGTGAGGATGTCATGCAGATGTTCGGCGAGAAGTACGGAGACAAGGTGAGGGTGGTCCAGATCGGTGGCCATGCGGGTTCACTTGATGGCTACTCGATGGAGCTTTGTGGTGGCACCCACACCCGGGCGACCGGTGAGATCGGCCTGTTTCGCGTGGTGTCCGAGGCTGCCAGTTCGGCCGGGGTCCGACGCATCGAGGCCATTGCCGGACTTGAGGCCTACAACACGGCTCGTGCCGACATGGAGCTGATCCATCGCCTCGCTGGAAAGATCAATTCCCCCATCGGCGAGTTCGAGAAGAAGTTCGAGGCGATGATCAGCCAGCAGAAGGACCTCGAGAAGAAGCTGCGCGCGATGAAGCAGAAGCAGTCTGCCGAGACGGCACGGGCTTTGATTGAGAAGGCCGGGGAGATCGGCGGAAAGAAGGTCATCCTGGAAGACATGGGCGACGAGGATGGTGACTTCCTTCAGGCGGTTGCGGAGTCCCTCAAGGCGGAATTCGAGGGTGTGGTCCTCCTCATCGGCAACACTGGCGGCAACCTCGCGCTGGTGGCGGCGGTGCATCCAAGCCTGACCAAGCAGGTTCGGGCCGGTGACATCATCAAGGAGGTGGCCCCGGTGGTTGGAGGCCGTGGTGGTGGACGCCCGGAGATGGCGCGGGGAGGAGGCAAGGATGCCTCCAGGATTGGTGAAGCCCTCGAAAAGGCCGCCCAAATGCTGGGCTAGCGATAAAACCGGTTTTTTCGGCAGGGAATCCGACGACGCGGTTCTTGTGTTTTCCGGGACGGATTTTAGACTGAAGCTTTATGAACAAGAAGCCGGTGCCAGTAGGTATTCGTGGGATTCTCCCGGCGAACAGCGGATGTGCGATCTTTGTGGGAAACGAGGACAAGGTCTTTGTGATCCACGTGGAGAAGCAGATTGGTGCTGTCATCGGCATGTTTCTCAGGGGCACCCCCAAGGAGCGTCCCCTGACTCATGACCTCATCCTGAGCATCTTCCGTGGCCTTGGGATCACCCTGGATCAGGTCGTCATCACCGACCTCAAGGAATCGACCTATTTCGCCCGGCTCTTCCTCAAGCAGGAGAACGACCTCGGGACCAACCTGCTCGAGGTGGATGCCCGTCCCAGTGACTGTCTTGCACTCGCCTGCGCCTGCAAGAAACCCATCTTTGTGAGTTCCGAGCTCTTCGAATCGGTGGAGGACATGTCCGAGGTGCTGGACAGGATCCATCAGGAGGAAGGTGGATCCGAGGAGTGATCCGCCCCGCGAGGTTCATCCATGGCTGCCAAGAGTTCCCCCAAACCCCTCGTCCTTGTCTGTGGCGAGGATGATTTTGCCGTGCGCCAGCGCGCGGGGGAGATCTTCAAGCAGTGGAGCGAGGAACTGGGGGGCATGGATCATGAGACGATCGACGGCCAGGTGAGCAACGTCAGTGAGGCACTGACCTGCCTGGGGCGCGTTCGAGAGGCGCTTCAAACCCTTCCTTTTTTCGGTGGGGGCAAGGCCATCTGGCTTAGGGGCGCCTCCTTCCTGGGCGATGACCGGACGGCGGCCTCCGCCAATGTGAACGACTCGGTCGGCAGTCTGGCCAAGGAGCTCAAGGATTTTGACTTCAGCAATGTCCGCTTTGTCATCAGCGCGGGCAAGGTCGACAAGCGCAAGGCCTTCTACAAGACCATCAACAGTCTTGGTTCGGTGGAGACCTTTGCCGGACTTTCCATCAATGACCGGGACTGGGAGACCAAGGCCAGTGACCTGGCGGCCCAGATGTTCAGGGAGTTGGGAAAGAAGCTTTCCTACGAGGCCTTGGCCCAGTTTGTGAACTACGTCGGGCCGGATGCCCGGGCGCTGCGCTCCGAGGCCGAGAAGCTGGCCCTTTACACCGGGGACCAGGATGAAGTCACCGCTGAGGCGGTGGACACCATCACCACCCGAAACAAGCACGCTCGTGCCTTTGCGCTGGGTGAGGCACTGGGTGATCGCAACCTCAAGGAGCTCCTGCGCATCCTCGACGAGGAAATCTGGGAAATGAAGATGGATCCGAAGAAGACCGAAATCGGGCTTCTCTACGGTTTGATATCCAAGGTCCGGGTGATGCTGGGTGTGAAGGAGGCCATGAGGGAGGGCTGGGTCCGTGAAGAGAGGAACTTCTCCGCCTTCAAGGGCGCGTTGGCATCCATTCCGCCGGGCCGCCTGCCTGCCGTGGCGCGGGCCAATCCCTTGTCCGCCAATCCCTACGTGGTTTTCAGGGCTTCCCAGCAATGCCGGAATTACTCGTCTGAAGAGCTGGTTCGTGGCATGGAGGGACTCCTCGAGTGCAACCGGAGACTGGTCCAGACGCAGACGGACGCGGCCATGCTCATCCAGCAGGCCCTGACCGGCATCGTCGCCCGGAAGAAGTCCTAGCTGCGGTCGTCAGACCGTGGATCAATGAGGAAGCATGGAAACGAGGAAAGGCGGTCTTGGCCTCAGAGCGAACAGAGGGCAACCCCGTGACTTTCTGGGGCTCTGTGGTTAGAGGCAGTTTTCCTGAACTCCGTCCTTCCTCATTCATTCAACGGCAAATCGCTTGATCTTTGCGAGGATGAATTGTGACACTCCTTGATCTGATCCAGTGAGTAATCTACTGCCCAGTCAAAACGAAGAGGGCCGCATGGAGGCCCTGCGCAGGTATCAGTCCCTCGACTTTGTGGAAGACGGGGCAATGGAAAACCTGGCGAGGCTGGCCTCCCAGATCTGTCGTGTGCCCATTGCCATGGTCACACTGACGGATGATACGCATTCCCGGTTTCTGGCAACCCTTGGTTGGGATGTGAAGAGTCGTCCGAGGGAGGAGTTCTTCTGTCCCCATGTGATCGCTTTGCGTGAGGTCGTGGTGGTGGGAGATACCACCAAGGAGGAGCGTTTCCGGCTGCTTCCCTGTGTCCAGATGGACCCGGGCATCCGCTTCTACGCGGGGGCTCCCCTCGTCGAGCCCTCCGGATATGTGCTCGGCACCCTCGCGGTGGCGGACACCAAGCCCCACATCCTCGGACAGGACCAGATCGATGCGTTGAGCACCCTGGCCAGCCAGGTGGTTTCCCAGCTGGAGCTGAAGCGGCATGTGGAGGAGCTTGAGTTTGAGAATGCGGAACGGCAGCGGACCGAGAAGGAGCTGAAGAGGGCGGAGGAAAAATACCGCAGCATCTTTGAAAACGCGGGCGAAGGCATCTTCCAGACAACGCCGGACGGACATTACATCTCGGTCAATCCGGCTCTCGCCAAGATATACGGTTATGACTCCACCGAGGAACTGGTGGAATCCATCAATGACATTCGGGCCCAGCTCTACGTGGATGAAGGGCAGCGTGAGCGCTTCGTGCGGGAGGTAGGCGAGAAAGGGGCGGTGTCCGCCTTTGAGGCGAGGGTTCGCCATCGCAGCGGGAAGATCATCTGGATTTCAGAGAATGCCCGGGTGGTGAAGGACAAGAACGACAATCCGATCTATTTCGAGGGAACGGTCCGGGACATCACCAAGCGCAAGCACGCCGAGGACCGGATCAAATACTCCGAGATGCGCTTCCGATCGGTCTGGGAAAATTCCGCGGATGGCATGCGCATCACAAACGGCGAAGGCGTGATCCTCGCCGTCAATCCCTCCTTCTGCAAGATGGTTGAGATGAGCCGTGATGAACTGGAGGGTCAGCTGTTCACGGTGATCTACCCCCAGTCAGATGAGGATCTGGCCCATCGCCTGCAGCGCTACCGAAAACGCTTTGACGAACGGCGGTTTGAACAGGTGCTGGACCGGACGCTCGATTTTCGCTCCGGCAAGAAACTGGCGCTTGAGATCTCGAGTTCCTTCCTGGAATTGTCAGGCAGGGACTCCCTGCTGCTCACGATGTTTCATGACATCAGCGAGCGCAAATCGGCCGAGGATGCTCTCAGGGACTCCGAAATCCTTTATTCCTCGCTGGTGGAATGCCTTCCGCAGAACATCTTTCGCAAGGATTCCAATGAGCGGTTCATCTTTGCCAATCAGCGTCTTTGCAGGCTGCTGGGCAAGCCCCTCGACGAGATCATTGGCAAGACCGACTTTGATTTTTTTCCACCGGAACTGGCGGCCAAGTATCGTAGTGATGACCGCAAGATCCTGGAGACCGGCGAAACCTTCGAGGCAGTGGAGGAATTCATCAAGGACGGGAGCAAGCGCCATGTTCAGGTCGTGAAGACCCCCTTGTATGATGCCAACGAAAAGATCTGCGGCATTCAGGGCATGTTCTGGGATGTCACCGAACGCAAGAAGATCGAGGAGCAGTTGGCCTTTGAGCGGAACCTCCTCAGGGAGCTTCTCGACAACATCCCGGACCGCATCTACTTCAAGGACCGGGACTCACGTTTTCTTCGCGTGGGACGCTATCTTGCGGATCTCTTCGGCCTGAAGAATCCCGAGGATGCGATTGGCCAGTCGGATTTCGACTTCTTTGACAAGGAGCATGCGGCCGATGCCTTTGAGGACGAGAAGAAGATCATCGAGACCGGGAAGCCGATTGTAGGAAAGCTGGAGAAGGAGCACTGGTCCAATGGCACTGTTTCCTGGGTTCTCAGCACCAAGATGCCCTTCCGCGACGAGGAAGGGCACATCGTGGGTACCTTTGGCATCTCCAAGGACATCACCGAGCTGAAGCAGGCGGAAGAGCAACTTGAAATCGCCCGCGATGCCGCGCTCGAGACGGCGAAGCTCAAGTCGGAGTTCCTGGCGACCATGAGTCATGAGATCCGGACGCCCATGAACGGCATCATCGGCATGACCGGTTTGCTCCTGGAGACCCCGCTGAACACGCAGCAAAGGGATTTTTCAGAAACCATCCGGGGCAGTGCCAACGCCCTTCTGGACATCATCAATGACATCCTGGACTTCTCCAAGATCGAGTCCGGGAAGCTTATTTTCGACAAGGTGGATTTCGACATCCGCGAGGTCGTGGAGAGTACGGTTGAGCTGCTGGCCCCGCGTGCCCAGAGCAAGGGGA